>SLSB01000030.1 GCA_007130675.1 Candidatus Hydrogenedentota bacterium
GATTGTGCTGAACGCCTCCCGGAATGAATTTTTTCGCCTCGGCCGTTATTGTTTTAGACTTCGCGCAACGCGTCTCGAGCGTGTCGAGGTAAGACTGCATCGCGTCCCGCCGGATCGTCACGGGCGGAAGCGACATCAACGCATCCAGTTTCCGGTATATCGCTTCGACGTTCGGGTATTCCGTAATCGCGTATGACATGAACTCTCCCCTGTCGTACTCACTGGCCCTACCGCCTCGCGGGGCGCTCTAAAGAGGAAAAGCGGCGACGCCCCATCACGCGACAAGACCCCGCCGATTCTCAGAAACACAACGTCAAATCTTCGCGGCGATGTTACTGGTCCGTTCCATGCGCGAGAATGGCTCCAAAAGCCTTCGAGACCGGGTGGAAACTGGGAACTACCCTCACGACTTGCTATACTCACTGCGTCAAAACGGCAACTGCCGCAAACGGCGTTTATTCCATAAACGACGTTACGGGACTAGTATGGAGCACCGCGACGCCAAGAGTCAACCCTCGATTTCCGCCTTGCGCCGCGAGCGAGAACGCGAGGAGATGACCCAGCGCATTTTGGATGCCGCGCGAGAGATGTTTGTGCGCGACGGCTACGAAGCCGTAACTCTGCGAAGAATAGCCAAAGCCATCGAGTACTCTCCCGCGGCCATTTATTAGCACTTTAAGGACAAGAGAGCCCTTGTGACCGCGATCATTCAACAGGATTCGCGGAGTCTCCGCGAAAACCTCCTCGAATGCATGAAGGTCGAGGACCCAATCGAGCGGCTCGAGCAAATGGCCCAACATTATGCGGTGTGGGGAGTTACGCACCCAAACCACTTCCGGCTGATGCATGACCCGCCGCGCTGGCCGCGCGGGAAGACGAACTCCGCCGCGGCAATACCGGCCCCATGGAAGAAAGAGTGCTCTATGCACTGCGCATAACCGTCAAAGAGGCAATAGAAAAAAGCCTTTTGGGCGAGGAATTTTCCGACCCGGCCGTGGTTCCCGCGATCCTCTGGGCTGCGGTCCGCGGGGTTATCATGCTGGAAATTACCATGACGGACGAAGATCGGATGTTACTCGGAAGCAATTCTATGCCCTTCGATAAACGCCTGAGTACGCTGACAAAGGCCCTACTGCGCGGATTGGCAACAACGGCGCCGGGTCATCCTGAAAAATCCCATTAGCCCGGATATTCCACTGCAGCCTGCGGCATCTGAGAATCACAAGTCATTCACGCAAAACCGTTTACGCATAAGACTCGGAAGCCCTTCTGTTGAAAGGTGTGAAAAGGACCGCAAAGAGGTCCAATATGAGCTATCCATGGGCTTGCGTCACCCAGGCCCGGGTACCTCTTGGTTTCGGCTACGGGTTGGATTTGATCGTCAATGTGCGTTCGACGGCTTCGCCCGTGGGCTGGATGATGAAATGGAGATTCTCGGAGCCTTCGATGGCGGGTTCGGTGATGTAGCCGGCCCCCTCGGGCGTCAGGGTGATGTCTCTGTTGGCTAAATCGAGCCACGCCGGCACATAGATCTCCGTGGGCGCGGTGATGTCGGGGTTTTCGCGCCAAGTGCAGGTGAAAGCACCGGTCTCGGGGTCGTTGCTGTATGACACCAGCACGCCCGACAACCGTGCGGGCACGGCCCGTTGCAATGCGGGAAAGTAGGCCAGTTCGTGCAGGTCGCGTCTGTAATCCCAGTACGTATCGCCGCAGCCGAGCCGCTCGAACACATTCACGGTGCCCCACGCCACGCGAAGAATCTCCGGGCCATGCCCGTAGTAGGCGCCCCATTCGCCGATCAGCATCGGCATATCGAGCCGCCGAGCCGTCTCATGGTGCCGCTCGAAAATCAACTCGACACGCGCAATGTTGGCTTTGGCCGCATCAGGCGTGTCGACGACAATATCGTAACCGTGCGGGGCGTAGGCTTGCTGTGGATCGCGCTGGCCGTCCGGGCCCACCAGGGGCTCGATGTGTGAGTATACGCCCAGATTCGAGGGGTACAGCGTCTCGAGAAAGATGATGCTGTTGTTGTCGACCTCGCGGATCGCGTCCGTAACCCGCTGGAACATGCCCATCAGTTTTGTTCTGTCGAATTCCTTGTAGACCTCGCCCGAGGCGTCCACAATCGCTTTGTAAAACTCGAGATCGTCCATGTATACCATGAGCTGGCTGCGGCCCTCGGGATCGAGCCACATATCGATGAGTTCTTCGGCGGACGGCGCATCGTCGCCCATCTCTTCTTTGAGCAGTTCCGCGCCCTTGCCAACCATGGCACCCATCCCTTGAATCATGATCGAACCCGGGAACGGTTCGTTCATGAGATCGTAGCCGATGACTGTCGGATTGTCCGCGTGCCGCTTGGCGACATGGCGCCAGACCGCCGCGTAATGATCCTGGATGCCGATACCGCTCGAGGGAGCGGGCTTGTTGGCCCAGAAGTTTTCAAACGCCCGCTGTACGGCGGGGCTGGTCAGGTATGCGTCGCTCCAGACGCCCCCCTCGTCACGGATGTGCGGGAGCCCGTCGGTAAGCGTGGCCCATTCGGGCGCGCCACGGATGAATGCTTGACTGTAAAGGTCCTGGTGCATGTCGATAAAGACATACAATCCGTATTTCTCCGCCCACTCGATCCGTTTGTCCATTTGGGCGAGGTATTCCTCGTTGTATACGTTGGGTTCGGGCTCAAGGCATTCCCAGAAGATGCCCAGGCGAATGAGGTTCATGCCCCAGTCGCGCAGGCGCGCGAAATCTTCCTCGGTGTGCCACGTCAGGTCGTCGCACTCGGGCGATTTTTCGACGATGTTGACGCCGGTGAACAGAATCTCGCGCCCTTCCGTGTCGATGAAGCGCATGCCCGAGGTCGTAATAAACCTGCTCGGATCCACAGGGGGCAGCGCAGGTTCCGCGGGTTCCACTTTGGCCTCGGGGGCCGGGGCGGCCGACTCCGGCGGCGCCACCACGGCTTCGGGCGCCGGGGCCGCCGGTTCCTCGCGGCCGCACCCGAAAACCGTCATTGCGATTACTGCAATCATCAGCCATCCCGCGTGTTTCATACCGAGTTTTCCTCTTCGATTAAGGGCGGGTGCTCGAGACGGTTCCGCCACCGGCCCAGCGCCGCAAACTTCCATTTGACCTACGTATCGAACATGCCCATTGCGCTATCGTCAGGTTCCGCAAATGCCTATGTGTGTGACGGACCTCCCCCATCGGGGAAAGACGCCGCGTCTTGCTTCGTTTCATCATGCAAAACACGGCGTCACCTTATCCCGCCTTGCCGCGCCCTTGCTCCGCGGCCGCCGCCGGCCGCGGAGCGAAGCGCTTGCGGACAGGTTAGAGGTCGTGGCGCCACCCCGCGTCCATCCAGCCAATGACCGCGAAGACTGGGTTTACCGGTCCATCTCCGCTCGGCCAACGCACAAACTCGACGTGGCCATCCATGTAGAGGACGTTGGCGCCGCCTGGAATGTGGTTGAATGCGCTGGGCTCAGCCGCGATGTAGTCCCACATTACAAAGATCTCGCTTTGCGCTCGGGCGCCCGCCGCCGGATTGTTAATGTCGGTGATCATAAACCGCTCGATGCCTTCACGAAGACGGTAGACCGTGTCCTCCTCGGCAGGCAGACCGGCATCTGCATAGTTGATGCTGACGTCGCTGTCGAGATGGCGGAAAACAGCGCCGAGATTGGACAAATCATCATTGAGTGCGAGTGCGGCGCCGCCTTCAATCCCTTGGTACCACAACAGCATTTGCACCCCGACAGGCCTATCTCCATCGGCCGCCTGACTGAATCCCGGGACGTCATCCAGACTAACACCAATAGCCGCCGCAGCCATCCACATGGGAATTACATAGGGGTGCATAGTGCCCTCGCAGACCTTGTCGTATACGAAGCCCGTGTATCCGTACGCATAGGCCAAACGCCACCAGGTGGCTGGCCCGAGCGAGCCGGTATTTCGGAAATTGCAGTATGCATCGGCAACCGACACCATTTGTCCGCCGCACTCGATGTACAAGTCATCTTGGGTGACTGCCGTGCCCGAAGGACACACATAGATGTTGTGGTCGCTAATATACTCGGGATAGATCGTCGTGGGGTTTGGCTGCCAGAGAGCGCTAAGATCTGCTTTTGCTTCATCGTGCATAATGGGCGGCCACTTCTCGCCCCGGGACTCGTTGGCGTACATCTTGTAGACCAACCCCCACTGTTTGAGGTTGTTTGCGCATGCCGCGCGGCGGGCCGCCTCGCGTGCGCGCGCGAGTGCCGGCAACAGTATTGCTGCCAGGATGCCGATGATGGCGATCACCACCAACAACTCGATCAGTGTAAATCCCTTCGCTTTCATGATTCGATCCTCCAGTTTTCCATGCCTTCGTTTAACCAAAAGGGACGCAACTGCTCGGATCGGGACACCGGCCCCCTGTCGTCGAAGTTACCTCCCCGGACACCCCTGCGGAAACTGTGAACTACAATCACGACTTGCTATACTCACTTCGATGTATCGACACTCGACGCGAACGCCGTTATTTCGGTGAACAGCGTTATGGAGGCAGTATGGACCAATCCAACGCCAACAGTCAACCCTCTGTTTCCGCTTTGCGCCGCGAGCGAGAACGCGAGGAGATGACCCAGCGCATTTTGGATGCCGCGCGCTCGATGTTTGTGCGCGACGGTTACGAAGCCGTAACCTTGCGAAGAATAGCCCAGGCCATCGAGTACTCTCCCGCGGCCATTTACCAGTATTTCGAGGACAAGCGAGCTCTTGTGACGGCAATCATTCAACAGGATTCCCAGGATCTCCGTGAAAACCTCCTCGAGTGCATGAAGGTAGAAGATCCGATCGAGCGGCTCGAGGAAATGGCCCAACATTATGCGGCGTGGGGAGTTACGCACCCAAACCACTTCCGGCTGATGCATAACCCGCCGCCCGCGCTGGCCGCGCAGGAAGACGAACTCCGCCGCAGCAATACCGGACCCATGGAAGAGAGAGTACTGTATGCGCTGCACATAACCGTCAAAGAAGCAATAGAAAAGGGGCTTTTTCGCGAGGAATTTTCCGACCCGGCGGTAGTCGCCGCAATTCTCTGGGCCGCGATCTGTGGGGTTGTCATGCTGGAAATCACGATGACGGACATTGATCGGAAGTTGCTCGGGAATGAAGATGTGCCCTTCGAAAAGCTTTTGAACGCGTTGAGACAGGCCCTGCTGAGCGGGTTGACAAGAACGGCGCCGGGTCATCCTGAAAAATCCCGGTAGCCTGGACATTTCCCAATCCAGCGTAGCCGGAACCAGGGAGGACAAGGACTCTCTTGAGTAACACCGCAACAAAAATTTCTGCGTTGGCTTATCGCAACCCAGGGTAGTTTTGCCTGAATGGATTATGATTCCTAGATGTCGCAGGCTGCTCTGAAATATCCCAAGACAGTCTGTTTACAGAAGGAGCAGGTACCTTCTTCGCAACCCAAGTCTGCGCATATCACACTAACTCAGGCGTGCCTGATTTAGGTGTGATATTGCAGTTAGCCCGAGATGCCCGCTTCAGGGCTTCGAGAAGTCCATCGCCTCTGTTTCCTGGGGGGAATGGAAGAAACCTACAAGAATATTGCCTTTATTTGTGACCTTCCCACCAATGTTGACCCGCGGTGGGCTATGGCTCGGCGCGATGCCTATCCTGTTGGCGATGTCTGACAGCCGTAATCGTCACTCCAGCCCGCGGCGGCGGTTATACCATCTGGCGAGACGCTCGGGCGAAACGCCGAGTAAATGCCCCAGGACACAAAGCTGGTTCGTAACCATGGTGCGCCATACGCCAACCGTCCGCCAGCGTCTGCCCGACGTGGTTGCGGCTGTCTTGAGGATCTGAATACGGCCCAGGCGCCTAAGCTTCCGCACTATCTCGAAATCGTCCATGATCGGCAGGTCCGGGAACCCGCCGACTTCTTTGAATGTGGCCTTCCGCAGGAAGAGCCCTTGATCGCCGTAGGGCATTTGCAGGACCCTTGCGCGGAAATTGGCGACTTTGACAAACAGGCGCAATGAAAGCCCCGGCATATCCACCGCAAACGTAAACGCGCCTGCAACGAACCCTTCTTGCGCCAACGTCTTCCTGACATGGCCATCCCAGCCGGGAGGCAGCATTGTGTCGGCATGAAGGAAGAGGAGTATCTCGCTTCGTGCAGATTGGGCGCCTGCATTGGCCTGGCGAGCCCGGCCAGGTTCACAGGGAATCACCTTCGCCCCCAGGGACGAAGCAATGTCCGCCGTAGCATCACAACTTCCGCCGTCTACGACGATGACTTCGATGCCGGAGGATGGTTGCGCCGCACACACCGTTGGCCCAATGCAGGCCGCTTCGTTCCGGGCCGGTATGATCACTGAGATACAGGGCGATTGCTGTGTCCTGTCGCCGTTTTCACAAGCCTTCTTCCAAACAGCGAGGTCCTCGGGGCAGTCCACATCGCGGAGTTCAGGCAGTCTATGGACCCGCAACCGGAGCCGTTCGGCAGTTGCCAGGGTTGTCTCCAGCACGGCGCTTGTGCCCCAAGCCGGTCCCGAGAACAGTTCCGGGAGCGCCGCATCCCGGGCGGATGCGTTGAGCCCAATAAGGTAATACCCACCGTCATGCGCGGGACCAATAACGAGTCCGTTGTCGGTGAGTGCTTCGAACGCTTCCAGGAGAATGTCTTTGGAAACGTCAGGGCAGTCTGCGCCGATGAGGACGGCTGCCTGATTCCCGGCGTCAAACGCCCCCTCGAACGCGCGGACCATTCGGTCGCCCAAGTCACCACTGCCTTGCGGCACATAGGTAAGCTCATCGCCCAGCCAGTCCCCCATCTTAACCGCATCGGCGCCCTCAAATCGCACTTCCACATGACACACCAGGTCTTGCCGGAGCAGCTTGACCGCATTCACGGTGAATTCGGTCATCTTGCGTTGAAGGTCCGCCGCGCCTTTCGCACCCAGTACGGGAATGAGACGCGTCTTCGTGGAACCTGGTTGCGGGTAGCGAGTGAACACAATCAAACGTCTCGGTGCGTTTTGTGCAGGGGACGAGCCGCCCGTCGAAAATGCCGCCGCGCACATCGCCCCGAGGCTCTTGTAGCCAGCGCCCATTACACTCCGCATTCTGCCCCAAACCCGAGACTTTCCCACACGTTTCCTTTCAGTCCACCGGCGCGTCTTCTTCGGCTGCTTCTATATCGTCTCACACGCGGAGACCAGCACAATCGCTGTCACCGCCTGCGTGCCAGAAGCCATTCAAAGACTCCCTTCACGAACGGAGTTAATCGGGTTCGGTTATAGGCGTCGGCTGCCTGTTTCACGGCCTCCGCCTGGGTCGGATACGGGTGAATCACGTTGCCCAGTTTCCCAAGCCCGATCTTGTGCGTCATCGCCAATGTGATGGCGTTGAGGATGTTGCCGGCGTCCTCCGCGACGATTGTTCCGCCGAGAATCTTGTCCGAGCCTTTGGCAGCGAGGATCTTCACAAACCCGTCGCCCACACCGTCAGCAGCGCCACGATCCGTCTCCTTGATATCACGGCGGTACACATCCACCTCGATTCCCCGGGTTGCTGCTTCCTTTTCCGACATGCCCACGTGGGCGATCTCGGGATCGGTGTAGGTAGACCAAGGGATCGTGAGAGCGCTGAGCTTCCGGCGGCCCCAGAATAGTGCGTTTTGGATAACAATGCGGGCGGCGGCATCGGCGGCGTGCGTGAACTTGTACTTCATGCAACAGTCGCCCGCTGCGAATATGCGGGGATTCGAGGTGCACAGCCGATCGTCCACCTTGATTCCGGTGCGCACATCGTATTCGACCCCGGCGTTTTCGAGACCAAGTCCCTCGACGTTCGGAGCGCGCCCCACGCCCACGAGGAGCTGGTCCACCTCAAGTTGTTGCCTGCTGCCTCCGCATTCGCAATGAACAAGTCGGCTACCGCCCGATTTCTCGACACGGACGACGTCGCAGTCTTCGTGGAGCTGAATGCCCTCGCTAAGAAACACCTCACGCAGAATCGCCGCGGCGTCCTGATCTTCGCGTTTGAGGATTTGGCCCCCACGCTGAAACAGAAAGACGTCGCTGCCTAACCGCCGGAAAGCTTGCGCTAATTCACAGCCGATCGGCCCGCCTCCG
Source organism: Candidatus Hydrogenedentota bacterium (assembly GCA_007130675.1). Classification (GTDB taxonomy): domain Bacteria; phylum Hydrogenedentota; class Hydrogenedentia; order Hydrogenedentales; family SLHB01; genus UBA2224. The sequence goes on from SLSB01000030.1 coordinate 8,139, forward strand.
ACAACAGCAAGGCGGCGCGGAAGTTCTGTCAGGTTGAAGACCGTCTCGTTCGTAAGGTAGCCCGCTTCGGCCAGGCCGGGCGTATCCGGGGCGGCGGCACGCGCTCCGGTCGCAACAACGGCCCGGCGGAACCGTAGTTCCGCGCCATCAACATCGAGGGTGGTCTGCCCCGTGAAGTGCGCGTCGCCAAGAAACACATCCACCCCCAGCTCGTTCTGGTATCGGGCCGCGGAATCGGTTCGGCTGATGCCCGCTCGAATACGGCGCACACGTTCCATCACTTCGTGGAAGTCTACGGAAACATTGCCGTCTATGTGCACCCCGAAGGGGTTTGTTCTTCGGCTATGCTCGGCAATTCGTGCAGACTTGATGAGCGATTTAGACGGCACACACCCTACGTTCAGGCAGTCGCCGCCCATCAGGTGCCGTTCGATCAACGCCACTTTGGCGCCGACCCCTGCCGCGCCGGCGGCAGCCACAAGCCCTGCCGGTCCCGCTCCTACTACGACTAGATTGTACCGTTCACCCGGCGTGGGATTCCGCCAGTCTGCCGGCCTGACGTTGTCCAGAAGTGCCCGATTGTGTGCGTCCATCGGAGCAAGCGGCGCGGTCTGTGCATTCATGCTTCCACCTCACTTTCTGCATGGGGCGACACTTCTTTAAGGGCCTGCCGCGCTATACGTGTTATCAATACGGTCACAATTACGGTGACGGCCAAGCCGACCCACTTCAGAACCGTCTCTGCAGTTCCACCTTCCACGTCACCCGCCGCCAGCTCCGCCAGCGAGCCTATGGTGGAACCGACGTACACATACAGCACCGTGCCGGGAAGCATCCCGAGCCACGAAGCCAGGGCATATTTCCAGAACGGGACTTCGGTCAGCCCATACGCGTAATTGAGAAGGTTAAAGGGAAAGACCGGGCTGAGACGCGTCAGAACAACGATCTTGAACCCTTCGCGGGTCACGGCGTCTGAAACCGCGGCAAACCTGGCGTTGTCGCGCACCTTCCGACTTACCCATTCCCGCGCCACGGTACGCCCTACGAGAAATGCCGCACAAGCGCCCAGGGTGCTTCCCAGGGAAACGGCGATTGTGCCGGCGACTACTCCGAACAGAAACCCCGCCCCCAGACTGATTATCATGCCAGGAAGCATCAGAACACACGCCGGTACATACAGCGCCCCGACAATGACCGGGCCCCAGGGACCAAGACCTCGCGCCCACTCGAGCACCCGCGTCAGGTATTCTTCCACAGGCAGAAACGCCAAACCCACCGCCAGGCCAACCACAATCACGGCCAGAAGCAGCACTCTTCTTAACCCGCTTTTCTGTGCCTGATCTGCCATAGTGCCGTCTCCTTCCAGCATCGTACCGGAGATCCCGAAGCTACTGGACGCGCGCACCGTTACAAGCCGCACAGCAGCCGGCCGTGCAGCCAAAGCAGTGCTCTTACGGACGCCCGCATGGGGCGTGAGGGCCGGTTCTCAGCGCGCCCCATGCCAACGGGAAGGACCATCGAGGACATCCCAGCCGGCCTCTTCAAGCAGTGCACGGCACACATCAGTCGTCATCCCGTGCTTGCCTTCCGTTTGGGCATCGGTGTCGCGCGGGTTCGCGCCGGCTTCCGCCCATAGCAGCGAAGCCCCGGCAGCCGCGCCGTAAACGTCAGGCTCGTGGGTGCAATTGCCCGGCGTGGAACGCGGAAGAGCCAGCCGGACGACCGCGACAATATGCGCCATGCGTGCCTTGGACACGATGCCCAATTCAGCCATTTCGGTGCCGGGAATGGGGATTCTTCGCGCGGAACCGCTGTAGGCCGGTCTGGCATCCCGCGTGACCAGGGTCTTCTCAACCAGTTCCCCGATCGTGTGCTCGGGGCCGACCGGCTCGAGGCACGTGCCCAAGGTCAGCCCCGCCTCGTGCGCGTTGTTCAGCGTTTCAAGCCGCGCTTTCGGCGAAATCCCGGTGTCACGGCCTTCTCCCAGGCGCAAGGCGTGATACACGCCGGCAAATCCTGCCTCGCGCAACTGCTCGCCTTCTTCGAGGGTGAAGTCGCCCACGTTGGCGAGCATCGGTGTCGCAGGTTTCAGTGCCGCGCGGACTTCGGACGCAACCTCGAGGAACTTTCCGAAGGGATATTGCGCGGTTACCATGAGGTAGATGGCGTTTGCTCCAGCTGCTTCGGCGTTGCGCGCGCGGACCACGGCCTCTTCGACGGTCAGCTCGCTCTCCTGCTCGAACACGTCGTTACACGCGGCGAAAGAGCAGAACTTGCAGTTCCGCGGGCATTTGGCCACGTTCAGGCCCACTTGTGCGTGCACCTCGGCCTTGCCCTCCGTCGCCTCGATGGCCTTGCGCCGGCCCGCGGCGAGGATGCGGCCCGACTCGTCGGAGAATAAGGAAACCTCGAACAACGCCGCCAGTTCGTCCGAGGTGAGCACCCCGTCATCGAGAGCTTTATCGACAATGGATCCGGTGTTCATACCACCCTCCTTCATACGTGACTCAACACCTTGTGGCAGGGTTGGGCGCAGACGCACCGCGACGCGTGCCCACGTGGTCTTCACAACCCACGGGAATCCAAAGATGCCCATCCCAGAATAGCACAAATAAACGCAGGTGAAGGCACATGTTGGAGAGCGCATGGAACCGCTGTGCGACCACGCGGGACCACGTGGTCACATGAGTGGTGCCGTCAACAAGCCGCGCCACAGCGATCTGGATCGAGGCAGTTTTTCGACCGAAGATACCGAGCCGGCGCTCCCGCTCAACACTTCGATATGACCATCGGTCCGCTTTGCCCGCGGCCTCCCTCCGGGTCACCCCCATCTCCCCACCGACACTCTTGGTTCATCTTGACTGTTTTGCCCCGCTGGGGTACGCTCGGCGGCAAGGAAATGCGTTTTCCGGCCGGGGCCGTCGCGCTTCTCACACCGGCTCTGCCGAAAGTGCGGGCGTATGCGTAAGTACACTATCTCCCCCGCACCAAACCACGAGGCATAATGTACGATGAATCAACCACATCGCTCAACAATTGTCCGGCTGCTTGTATTGTGTTGCGCACTTGCTCCACTGCAGGCGTTTTCCGGCATTGTCATCGAGAATCCCCGGTCTCGGCTGACCATTGGAGAGAATGCCCATTGGCAATCGGTGCTTGACAAGGCTACGGACCGGGAACTCGTGCCGGAGGATGTTTCGCTCCCACTGGCTGAAGTGCGCCATGACGGCGAGCGCTTTGCCGCCGATGAAGCGAGCATCGAGGGCAATACGCTCACCGTATCGTTCGCGAATACGGACACGGTTCTTGTATACACCGTCGAACAGGGCGACGATTGGATCGTGTTTCGGCTGCAGTCCGTGGCGGGCGCCCGCCCCGAGAGCATGACCCTGCTTCAACTGCCCGTGGCCATTATCGAAAACGTCGGCACACGCTTGAACGCCGCATGGGACGAACAAACCACGGTCTGCCTGATGGCCGCAACGCGCCAGGCCGATTGCCGCGGACGAACAGGCCGCCACGCCGTGCTTACTGCCACGGCGCAGGATACCCCGGGTCCGCGGCTCGGAGGCGCGGCGGCGGCGGTCATTGTGAGTCCGACACCCGAGTTCAAGCGCATTGCCCGCGAGGCTTCCCATGCGTTCGGATTGCTGACCAACGAGGATGCGGACGGCACGCCGGTGAAAGACACCGAATTGGTGCGGGGGTCGTACTGGTTTGTCTCGTTCGGAGAGTATGACGCCGATCGCGTCATCGAGTATTGCGAGCGCATGGGTTTCCGGCAGGTGATGCTGTTGTCGGGAGCCTGGTGCACCAGCCCCGGGCATTACCTGTTTCACGAGGGCCGGTATCCCAACGGGCAGGACGGCCTGAAAGCGGTGGTTGCCAGGCTTCAGGAGCACGGCATCCGCGTGGGCATGCACACCTATGCTTCGAAAGTGGCGAAACGCGACCCGTACGTGACGCCGGTTCCCGATAAGCGGTTGTTGCGAGGCGTTTCGGCCTCGTGGCGTGCGGGCGACGGCCTGCTCGAAACCACCCTGGAAGAAGCCGTGACTGCCGAGCAAACCGAGATCCGCGTCACGGGAAGTCTCGAGTTCTGGCCGGGCAGTTCGGCCACCGCGGATCGTTATTGGGAAGGCGGTCTTGACAAGCATCTCGAGGTCATTATCGGCGATGAGATCATTCAGTACGAGCGGGTCGGACCCGAGGGCGTGTGGAACACCTTCGAAGGGTGCCGCCGGGGCGCGTGGGGCACTGCCGCTGCCGAACACCCGGCTGGCGCCGAGGCCTACCACGTTGCCGTGGACGGCGGCATCAACGGCTACATCATCGACCAGGAAACAGACCTGATGGACGAAGTGGCCGACCGGTTGGCGGGTATTTTCAACGATTGCGGCTTCGATATGGTCTATTTCGACGGCGGCGAGGACGTCGATCGGCGGCGGTTTCACTACTACGTGGCCAATTTCCAGGAACAGGTTGTCCAACGGTTCACCAAACGGCCGATTATCCACATGGGCACGATCATGAACCATCTGGTGTGGCACTCGTTCGCGCGCAGTTCGACCGTGGACCACTATCTCAACACGCTTGGCGGTGCCATCGTGGGCGGCCGCGCGCCGACCGAATGGCCTACGGTGAAAGAACACATCGATCGGTCGGTGCGGTATATGCTGTCGGTGCGGCAAGACATGATGCCCGGCGAGTTGGGCTGGTTCGGCGTCTGGCCGCGCGGTACGCGCACGTACACGGTGACGGTGAGTGATGAAGACGCGCAGCGGTACCGTGAACTCGGCTGCGAGGCAGGGCCGGTCGAGTTGTCCAGCCGCGAGAACACCGTGATGACCGGTGAACTGATCGCGCCCAACGAGCTGCGGCTGCACGTTGCGTATGACGGCCTGCAACTCGACGAGGTCGAATACTTGATGTGTAAGTCGCTCGGCTACGACGTTCCCATCTCACTGCAAACCGGTTTTTCGCACTTGGAAGCCCACGGCCTTTCACCGGAGATTCTCAACATCGTGCGCGAATACGAGACGATGCGCATGGAACGCTTGGTGCCTTCCGAAACCCGCAGAGAACTGCAGGAACTGGGCAAAGATTTCGCTCGCATACGGCTGGACGGCCGCGATACCTGGGTCGAGATGGAACGCGTCGCGGAACCGGGCGGCACGCGTGAGCTGCGCGCTTTCGTGGGGGCGCTGGGCAGCGGCAGCGTGGCTACCGTGTGGCACACACTACAGGACGGTGTTCTCGCGGCTGAGCTGGACGCCGAAACCCTCCAGCTTGTCACGTTTATGGGCGAACCGGTCGACTTCGAAACCGAAGACGACCGGGTACTGGTTCCCGTAGACGGGACCCGCACCACGCTGGTCTGTCCCGAGCTGCCGCCCGATGAGCTGCGGGCGGTTCTCGATGCCGCGGAGCTGCGATTGCGTGAACCGGCAATGCTGTGGCTCCGAGCCTCCGACTTCGACCGCATCGTGGGCGACATGGCACTCGGGTCCAGCGTTGAGGTAAGCGAACCGGACGCTTTCGGCGATGTGCTTGTCGCCACCGGCCGCCCCACCATCAGCCCGGCGCAGGAATGGTATGCCGAGTACACTGTCGACATTCCCCACGAAGGACTTTGGGGCATCTGGGGACGGGTACGGTATCCGCGCCGGACCGACGATTCTTTTGGGTTCGTCGTGCCCGGCGAAGACGTTACGCTCGCATACGGCGACGGCCAAATCCTCGGCAACTGCGGTGTCGATGCTGAACAGTGGCATTGGACCGGCCGCGGCAGAGGTTTGGCGGAGGCGCCGCCCGGCCAGCCGCTCACGCGGCAGCTCGAAGCAGGTCCCTTCACCTTCCGCATCTACGCACGCGAGGGTCCCGGGAATCCGCAGAACAATCCCCGACTGGATCTGCTCTGCCTCACCGAAGACGCAACGCATGTACCCACCGACGAGGAAGCGAAGGCCTGGCTCGACCAAGACTAGGCGCCTGACGGTGGCGCGCTAATCTAAGCCATTTCGCTGTCAGCAAGCATCGCTGGGGAGTCTGGCCTGACCTTATGCCAGGCGTCCTGCCCCGACTCGGAATGGTCATGGTTTCAGAAGAGATAGCGAATGCCCACAATGGTCTCGTAGCGAATTTCACGGGGATTGTCCTGCTTCAAGGGAACACGGACTCCCCCTTCCGCGGCCCAATGGCGGGCTTCGTAGAGAATCCCGAGGGCAAGATCCAGTTGATAGTCGCCGTCGCTGGTAACGGTGTTCAGCGA
>SLSB01000142.1 GCA_007130675.1 Candidatus Hydrogenedentota bacterium
ACAATGAGGTCCGGGCCGAATTCTCTCAGGCGCGGCAGGACATCCTCGAGCGGCATGTTTTTCGCCTGAGCATCGAGGAAGTACACCTCATGTCCCGCGGATTCGACCACGGCGGCGGCCGTGCAGAGATAGTCGGGGTGGCGCTGGACACGCCCCCGCGATCGCGCAAACCACCGTGCCGACTTCGTGAAATCGACACCGAACATGCTATTCAAGAACGCCACGCGCATCCAAGGTTTCTCCCCTCTCCCCCATACTACCACGATTGATCGGGGGCTTTCCCTGGATTCCAGAAGTTGCGCAGTGTGCGAGTCCTTTCGGTTTCTTGTGTCAGGGGTCTCGTGTGCCGGACGTCCGCCACAAGGGCGGACGCTACATTCGGGAAGAAGTGGCATGGAACAAGGGGCACATGACCGGCGGGGGCGCCGGTCCTACGAAGGGGGACTCAAACAGCCATTCGCCAATGGCAGCATCAAAATCTGGCGGGGCATGATCGGGCGCTATTAGAATTCGAGGCGGGCCTTGAATCATTTTTTTCGTTTGACCTGTTGACATTTAGGGGAAATCGTGCTATTTACTGTAAACAGGCGTTGAGCGATTTGCGATGAATTGCTTGGCGTCCGAGCCTGGAATAGGGTTGCGGGCTGCTATTCTTCCTAATATGGGGGTAAGCGGCATGATGCACGCGCGCGAAGCATGTCTGAATCTTTGGCGGCCGTTGAATCGTGTTGATTCGGGCCGATCCCGCGCGAATTCCTGTCATGACGCCTCTCCCCATGCCGCCTTCCCGCAACAACATCTTCTCAGTGTTCCAAGGAGACCAGGACGGCCTCTTGAAGCATAAACCCCACGCCGGGAAGCGCGGGACGCGCTCCCCGGCAGGCGCAGGCGAGTTCCCTCCACGGGGTGGGGTTCGCCGGGAGGGTTGGGGTGCATCGCTTCCTGTCAGAGGACAGTCTGCGTACGCTCGCACGGAACTTGAGCGAAACGTACGAGGTCTGCGTTCCCGTCGAGACCGAGAAAGGCGGGGTGTACGCGCGGCTCGATTCCCTGTCCGATGATACCTTCACCCCTGGGAGAGTTCGCGCGGTCGACCCGCTGAAGGCCTTCTTTTTCAAGCCCCGCGAGTATGTGGCGGAAGGGTTTGAATCAAACGCGCCGAAACGCAACGGACGGCCCCTCTGCGCGGTGGGCGTAAAGGCTTGCGACCTAAAGGGTTTCCGCGTTCAGGATTTCGTATTCGACAGCGCCGATTTCGTCGATCCCTTCTACGTTGCCGCCCGCGAGGAAATACTGCTCATTGCCTGCGATTGCACCTGTGCGATAGAGACCTGTTTCTGCACGGCCTTCGATGAAAAACCTTTCCCCCAGTCCGATTTTGACATCGCCCTGAGCCCAGTCGACGGAGGTTTTCTGGTCGAGACTGGTTCGGAGAAGGGCGAGGCGGTAGTTGCGAAACATTCGGACCTGTTCGAGGAATGCCGCCCCGAGCATCTTGAAACGCGCGAGCGGAACAGAGAGACCGTGACGCATGCGGTGGACCAGAACCTGGCCGACAAGGGAATCCCGAGACAAGACGCGCTCGATAGCTGCATGGAGCGGCACCGGGAAAGCCCGCTGTGGCAGGAAGAGGCGGAGCGCTGCGTGGAATGCGGCGCGTGCAACACGATCTGCCCGACATGCCATTGTTTTTTGCTGAACGATCAAGGTAACGAGGCACGCCTGGTACGGTTTCGGTCCTGGGATTCGTGTTTGATGAAGGATTTTGCGCGGGTGGCAGGGGGCGGCAATCCGCGCGGCCATCTGCCCGAGCGTTTGCGAAACCGGTTCGAGAAGAAGTTCTGGTATTTTCCGCGCGTGGCTGGAATCTACGCGTGTACGGGCTGTGGACGCTGTGTGTCGGCGTGCCCGGCAAAGATCGACATTCGGGAAGTCATGCGGAAACTGGCGAATCATGTGCACCAACGGTAATCCCTATAGTCTCATCCGAACGGAAGTCCTCGATGTTATCGAGGAAACGCCCACGATCAAGACGCTGCGGATGAAACCTGAGAAAGCCCTTGTTTTTCGCGCGGGCCAATTCATCGAGATGGCCGTGCCGGGGGTGGGCGAGGCCCCGTTCACGCCGTCGTCGCGCTCATCGCAGACGGACGAGATCTCGGTGAGCGTGATGCGGGTTGGAACGGTCACGCAGGAAATCCACCGGCTCGGGAGCGGGGATATCGTGGGATTGCGGGGACCCTACGGCTCGGAATATCCGCTCGACGAGTTTGCGGGCCGCGAGGTGCTGGTGGTCGGGGGCGGATGCGGGTTTGCCCCGTTGCGCAGCCTGATGTATTCGCTGTTCGAGATGTCGGACCAGTTCAAAAGCTTGTATTTCCGCGGCGGCTGCAGAAAACCCGGTGAACTGCTCTACCGGGACGAGATGAAGGGCTGGGCACAACGCGACGATTTGAACATGGTGCTGACGGTGGACGAAGGCGACGATACGTGGGACGGACCGGTGGGCGTGGTGACCACGATCCTTGACGACGTCGACATGGATGTCGCGAGCGGAGTCGCAATTGTCTGCGGCCCGCCCATCATGATGAAATTCGCCACCTTCAAGGTGCTGGAGATGGGGTTCGCCGACGAGAACATCTTTCTTTCGATGGAGAAAAACATGTCTTGCGGTATCGGCAAGTGCGGCCATTGCCGGCTGGGCGAGTACTACTGCTGCAAAGACGGGCCGGTGTTTCGATACAGCCAGATCAAGGATTACTCGGAGATTTGGGACTGAAAAAACGATGCATACAAGCGCTGAACAGATCTACCACGGGCAATTGAACCCCGCCCCGAGCCAGGGCGAAGACATGCGCCTCTTTGTCGACCTCGACATTTGCGCCTCGGAACAATGCAAGTGCTGCGAGGTGCAGTGCAGCTATTTCTACCATCCCGAGAACAACGGGGCCGCCTCGCTGCTGGAACTGGCGACGTACAGCCTGGTGTGCCGCCGCTGTGATGAGCCGCACTGTGTGAATGCGTGCCCGCGCGAGGCGCTTGAACAGCAGCGGGACCAGAACAAGCTGCTCGTGCGGCACACCATGCGCTGCGTAAGCTGCGTAAGCTGCTCACTCGCCTGCCCCTACGGGACGATCTATCCGGAGCACGTGGCGAAGATCGCACACAATTGCGATTTTTGCTTTGACCGGCGGGACAAGACAGGCGAGCCGCTGTGCATATCGACCTGCCCGCACGGCGCGCTTTCGCTTCGGCCGGCTTCGGCGCCGCTGGATGAGAATACGTTTCTTGTGGGCGACGATCTCATCGTGCATTCCACGCACTGGGAGAGGGAAAAGGTCTAGATGTATGCCTATCCGCTATATCTGATTGTGTTCGGCTTCGGCCTTACGGCGGTGCTGGGGCTGTTCGCCTGCTGGATCGACCGCAAGGTGACGGCGCGGGTGCAGTACCGCGCGGGTCCTCCCCTGCTTCAGCCCGCCATTGACATCGTGAAGCTGATGGGCAAAGAGACCGTCATCCCTCTCAGTGCATTCAAACCGCTGTTCCTCGCCGCGCCCCTGATCAGTCTCAGCGGGGTAGTCGCGGTCTCGACCCTGCTGTGGGTTACGGTATTTCGGCCGCAGGCGCTGTTCACGGGCGACGTTATTGTCGTCGTCTACCTGCTGGCGGTCCCGTCCCTGGGCATTATTCTGGGGGGATTGGCTTCGGGCAATCCCTTGGCCGCCTTGGGCGCTTCGCGCGAGATGAAGCTGGTGCTTGCCTACGAACTGGGGTTTGTGATCGCACTGTTTGTGCCGATCATTCATGCCGGATATTCGCTGACGCTTCCGGCCATCGCGGCGCATCAACAGGAAGCGGGCGCATTCGTGCTGCGGCTGAGCGG
>SLSB01000008.1 GCA_007130675.1 Candidatus Hydrogenedentota bacterium
ACGGGATTGGGGAGCACATTTTAGATCATGACACAACGCAAGCCCACAGCGGCCTTGGAAGATGCTCCGGTTTTTCACCCCTTGTTGTTCGCGGCGTGCCCGTTACTGGGACTTTACGCCTATAACGTTCACCATGTGGCGTGGGGCGCATTGGTGCGTCCGCTCGTGGCGGTGCTGCTGACCGCCCAGGCGCTGCTTTTTCTGTTCTGGATAGGCCTGAGGAACAAGCACAAAGCCGGGATCGTCACCTCGTTTTGCCTGCTGGCGCTAATGTGGGGTTGGACCGCGCTGGAAACGCTGATTGCATTTGCTCAACTGCAGGTGCAGGCGGCAAGCCCTTCGATGGTGTATGGAGCGCTGGTGGGGCTGATCGGAGTGGGCACCGTTGCTGTTTATGCGGCAAACCGTCACAACCGCAGGCGCGCGTTGGTCAAAACCGGCGCGTTTCTTTTTGCGGTTCTGGCGGGTTCGCTAGTGGTTTTTCTCTTCTTAGGCCGGGTTTTTGGATTGAGCGCCTCGATCCTTATCGTTGCCTATATCTGTGTTATTGCTGCGGTCCTGGGGTGGCTTGCCGGGCTGAATCGTGATTTTAGACCGTGGACACGCACGGCCAATTGGTTTGCGGTGATTCTTTTCGGGCTTTACGCCGCCCTTATTCTGATAAATGTGCCCAGGGAAGGGAAGACCGAGCCTCCCCCTCTCGATATAGCCCTTGAAACGCCCGGCCTTTCTCCTGAATCTCTGCCCGATATCTACGTGTTGCTGCTTGATGGGCATGCGCGGTGCGATGTGCTGCTGACGCTCTACGGCTACAACAATCTGCCCATGCTCGAGGCGCTGCGGGCACTCGGCGTGCATGTGCCGCCCGGTGCATTCGCGAACTATGCCTGGAACGTGCAATCAGCAACCGCTCTGCTGAATATGGATTATCTCGACAGTTTTGTGCCGCAGGAGGCGCCCGAGGGCGCGGATGCCGGCCCAATTGTCGACTTGTACCACAACAACCGCTTTTTCGAAATGCTGCGCGCGAACGGCTACGAAATTATCTCGTATTCGCCCGGCGTGCAGGCGCTGGAACCGCGTGCGCAGGTTGACCGGTGTCTCTCGCCGCCTCGAACCCTATCGGAATTCGAGGTGGTGCTGCTACAGAGCACCGTATCCAATCGAGTCATGCAACTCGTCGCGTATCTGCAAGGCCGGGAACCCGGGGCCTGGGCGCAGGACTTTCGAAGGGCGCGCATCGATTATGTCTTCAATACGATCGGAGACGTTGCGGCAGAAGTGCAAGACAAGCCCCGGGTCGTCTTTGCGCATCTTTCGGTCCCGGAACTTCCGTTCCTGTTCGAGCGCACCGGGGAATGGGCGGACCCGCGAATTCCTCGTTCCATTGAAGAGCGTTACCTGAACCAGTTGCACTACACCGGAAAGATGATGACAAGAGCGATCGAGGACATCCAGGCGCAATCGGTTCGCCCTCCGGTTATCGTGCTTGCCTCGTTGCACGGCCCCGCGTTCCGGGGGGGCATTGATCCCGCCGAACCCACGGCGCTGGCTGAACGGTTCGGTGTGCTGCTCGGCACGTACTATCCCGGCGGGGACGCGGACATTTCCGCCAATCCCGACCCCGGGCCCAGTCTGGTAAATGTTTTGCGGGATACCTTGAACACGGTGCTTGGCATTGAATTGCCCATGCTCGAAGACCGCGCATTTTTGACTCCGGTCGACCAGCCCCTCGAGTCTACCCCCGTTACGGTGCCGATACTTGACATGGATGCGATCGAGGATGCTGAAGGCTCCTGAGTTACGTTCGAGAAACACGATGGCACTATCACTTTCCCCATGTCCGTTCGAAGTCGATGGGTGAATCCAGTCACAAACACGGGAGCTTGGGGAACCTGGGGATAACCCAATCAACGTGTTCCGAACCGTTTTGCTGGGCTCAGTTATCTGGACGCATCTGCGTATGCTTCTTTGCGGTTTTTGTAGTGGCGCCCGTGGGCTGAACCAAGGACCATCGCGCCGGCTTGGCGTAGCGGCATCGACCGGGTAGAATGGCTTTCCAATGCGTGGGGTTAACCTGTGGGAGGCCTGTCTCATGTTTCGTTCACTGGTATGTCTAATCGTGGGAGTTGCTCTTTGCGCTGTAGTGGCCGCGGCCCCCGTCAGCCAGCTCTTCAGGGCCGAGGGACACGGCCGTAAGGCCGACGGGTATTTCCCGGACGACGATATCCGCCGGATCACCGCGGTGCACGACGTCGAGACGCCGCATATCGTCTGGGCGCGGCCTTTAGCCGGGGGGCCGGTCCGCGTGCTGGCCATCGCCGCGAAAACAGACGGGCGATGGCCGGTCGAATTGGCGCAGCGTTTCGATTTTGACGTGCGCACCGTATATGGCCACGACCCCAGCCGACTCGGTGCGCCTCCAGGCCGGGGATTGTTCGTGCAGGGTCAGAGCGATGTCGAGGCGCGCATTCTCAAGGCTCTCGCGGACGACATCGACGTGGTGGTGAGCAACATTGCGTGGGGGGCGCTTGGCGAACGGGTTCAGCAGCGCATCGAGGCCCATGCCGCACAGGGGATGGGTTACATCGGGCCAACTGAAGGATGGCCGCTGTCGGATCTTGAACGGGACGAGGAAACGGCCGTCGCGCTGGTCGCCGAAACCATCCCGCTGGCTGGACTGCGTCTGCTGGGCGGGCGCTATGACTCGGCAGAAGCCGCGGCGGGCGAGATCATCCAGCTCTGGGCCGGCGAGGACAGGCCGCGCGTGGCCGACATGTCGGCCTACCCGCGCGATGGGGAGAAGCCGGATCCCGGGCGGCTGCAATACGCCTGGCTGCCCCGCGCGGAGCAAGAGGCGTACTTCTCGCTGCTCGGACGCGCGATCCTGTGGGTTGCGCGGCGGCCTTTCCAAGTGCCGGAATCCCTCTGGCCGGACGCGCCGCTCGTGTTTGCGCGCAACGAACTGCCGTTGGCGTTCGCGGGCGGCTCGCGCAGCGAAGCGGCGTTTCGCGTGAGGGTATGGGATGCCGATATGCGGCCTGTTTATGCGGGGACGGACGCGAACATCCCGGTGCTTCCGACCGGGCAGTATTTTGCCGGCGTCGAGCCATTTGGCGAAGGATCTTTCACGGGATGGCGCTTCGAGGCGTTCGAAATGGTGGTGGACGAAGCGATCGCGGAGGTGCGACTCGCCGACCCGCATTTGTCGCCGAAGGACAACGCCGAAGTCACGGTGCGCATCGAGGGAACGCCGCCCGAGGGCGGGCAGTTTGTTTTCGAACTGTTCGACAATTATGGGCGGTGCATCTACCGTGAAGAGCGCAGCGCCGCATCCGAAGCCGTGTTCTCGGGCCCGGTTCATGAGTCGCTGCATCTGTACAACTACGCGAACGTCCAACTGCTCGATGCCAACGGAACGTTACTGTCCGAGAAGCGCCAGGGGTTCTATGTGGCGCATCCCAATATGCCCACTGACGAAATCAGCGTGATGATATGGGAGGCCAGCGCCTCGTTTCACCCCGTCCTGCGCCCGGTCCTCGAGCGGTTTGCGGCGCTGGGCTCGAATGCCGCGCTTATCGGCGCGTATGATGGTGGCACGGACACGACGGTGCTCGAGGCCTGCGCCATGGCCAATGTGCATGCCGTGCCCTATGTCACCCGGCTGTCGGCCCCACAGGTGGGCGAAGACGGCATCCGGCGCCCCACCATCACCAGCGACGAATACAAGAATCCGCTCAAGGCCACGCTGGCGCGTCAGGCCGAGGCCTTTCGGCCGTTCTCGCCGTTCGCGTACTCACTGGGCGACGACCAGACCTATGTATCCCCGGGTCAGGATGTGGGCTGGTCGCCGTCGTACCGGGCGATTCTGGCCGAGTGGGCCGA
>SLSB01000580.1 GCA_007130675.1 Candidatus Hydrogenedentota bacterium
CCAGCGGTCGTTGTCTCTCGCGAGGCATACCGCGAACCGCTCGCCCAGCAGAGTTGCGACAAGGCCGGGCCGGTTGTCCCAGGCATACTCGATGGGGGAGAGGGGGGCGATGGCAGGCGCCCAGGGATGAGTCGAGCTGGCGTTTTCGGCAGTCGCCGCGAACATGACGCCCCAATCCGGGATAGGCAGCGTGCCGCTTACGTCAACGTCGAGCAGCGCCGCACTGAACTCGGCAACATCCTGGTCCCAATCAGGCTCAAGAGGATCGAGCGCCCAATGCTGCCACAATGCCGAAGCCACGGAAGCCGCCTCGGAATACAGATGGCTGGTTTCGAGCACGTTCGCAACGGTTTTCCACAGGGCCAAGGCATCTTCGTGTGTGTGTGTGGTTATCGAAGCAAGTGCGGTGTTCGGCCAGGCCTCAGTGATATTCAGCATAGTCGTGCTGGACTCCAGTATCACGTCGAGCCGCCCCGCGATAGGGAGGTCTTCCTCGGGGCTTATCCAGAACGTGCCATCCGCCCATTGCACGTGTAGATCGCGGCTGCCTGCTTCCGGAGGCATTTTGACAAGCACGGCATCAAGACTCTGCTTAACGTATTCGGAGTCCGGCGAGACGATGAGAAACCCGTCCCGCCATGCGTAGTAGTATCCCGCAAATGTATACAGTCCGTTGGCGTCGGCTCGTGCTCCGAATACGGTGCGCAGTGCGTGTACACCCCGCAACAGCAGCCCCGGATGCGCACAGAGACCGTGTGTGTCTTCCCAGTGCGCCCACACGAAACGCGGCCCAAGCCAGACCCGCCACCGCAAGGGCGTGGGGCGGATGCCAGTGGCCTTGCGCACGGCCAGCTCAAAGGCATCAAAAGGACGCGGCGTTTCCTCCGTGAAGCGCGCTGCGGCATCGGTGGCCGCCACTCGGGCGCAAAATGACGGGAAATTCTGCGAGACAACTACACACCCCGCGCCGGAGGGGTGAAACCCGAGCCCGTCGCCTGCGCGTTTCACGCGATGGTCGGCCACGGCAAACAGCACGATAAGAACGCAAACCGCACACAACGCGCCCCATCGGCGCGCGGCGCCGCGAAACCCAGTTCTTTCCCCCTTTGTTGTGGCCATGTCACCTATCGAAAGGTTCGTTCTACCTTCCGCCCATTATGGTCTCATCTCACGTGGAAATGGCAGTCATTGTGCCTGCTCCCAGATGGTTTCCTTCTTCTTATCGCGTTCCTGTTCGAGTTCGGTAAGACGCTCGGCGAGCTGCTGCCGAAAGCCGTCGACGTCCTGCATGGACTCGGCAGTCGCCACCTTCTGGTCGAACTCGAGTTTGGTTTCCGCGATCTTGGCCTCGTAGGTTTTTTCGATCTCGGCGATTTCTTCACGCTGCTTCTCGCTGAGCTTCTTCGTTGGGCCACCGGCCTTCTCGAGTCGCTCCATAGCCAGTTCGTAGGCGCTTTTCATCTTCTTGGTCACCTTCATATACCTCCCTAAACGTCGAATTCGTCTTCGAGAACCGCGGAGATGAACCGTTCGATAGAAACGGGGTAATACCGGGCATCCGGAGTAATGATCAGGCCGGTCGTAATGTCTTCGTACCGCTCGAATTCGTCGCGCGTGTTCGCCACCAGACGATCAAGCGGCTCATTCAGGTGCTTGAGCTCGATGTGCTCGGACTTGCACTCGACGGGCTTCCCGCGAAACCCCAGAAACCCGAAGATGCGGCCCATAAGATGCACATCGACATTTTCCTCGCCGAAGATCTCGTCATAACTCGGTTCGAGATGCGAAGGACGGATCAGAAAACGAGGAGAAACCTGGATCGTGCCCCGCACGCGCATTGTGTCGTAACCCGATTCAAATGATTCCCCGAGCACCACGTAAGGCAGTTCGTGATAGCCGCTCACGATGCCGTAGGTGGGTTTCCGGAGGACCCGCGTCTTCTCGTATATAATTCGCAATTCTTCGTGACTGGGCATGGCGCTAAAACCATGGGGAGAGATCGAGTTTCGTGTAGCGTGTCTTCCAGGCGGTTACCGGCGGGTCAATGCCCGCATCGGCAATGTAGGCCAGGTTGTTCACCGGGTCGAATACCCACGAATGCAGGGTATTGCCCGCGGCAACGGGACCGTTGGCCAGCAAGGCCAGCGCGATCTCGACATCCACCGCTCCGGGCCGGGCCTCGATCTGCTCGCCCAGCCAGATGTAACGGTGAAAGGTGTTCTGCTGATGAAGAAACGCTCTGGCAAGAGGCTTTGCCGCTTCCCAGTCGTCTACGTCTAATCCGATCTGAGGCCCCATGGCCATCGCCACTTTTCGCTGCTGAATGGGACCGCACGGGTGGTTGGTTCGCCGGACCATGTCGGGCATTGGCCGGTGACCCATTTCAGGCGTTTCGCGTGGATCATCCGGGGCAAACACATCGACGGTGTTCATGTCGACCTCGAGCGCGCGAGCATCGGGAATTTTCCCGTCGCCGATAACATAGTTCCAGCCAAGCGTACGCGGGCCCTTCTCGATGATGTCCACCGCTTCGTCAAGCGTTGCTGCTTTCTCGACCACCATGCGCATCTTGATCTGAAGTGGGATACCGTCAAACGTCTCTTCGGGGGAGGTGGCCGTCATTTCGCCGAAGGTGATCTGTTCGGCATTCATGCCGCTGACACCGCCAATGGCGCCGGCATACGTGACCATCATGAACGGAATGCTGCCTTCCGGCCGCCAAACCAAGGTGACGGCGTCTTCCTGTGCGCCCCGGGTGATCGTCCAGTCCAGGTTGCGTCCGTGGAGCAGGCGTCCGTCGGGGGTCCAGCGCCCGAACACGACGAAATTCGAGCAGGCTGGTGGGGCGTCAGGGCCATGATGCAACAACTCCCCGACGCAGGCAGCTATAAGAAGATCCTCATAGGTCACGTCGTCAACACCGGCGGCCTCGAGCCCTTCGACGATGCCATGCATCTCTTCGACATACTCGGGCGGGAAATGCCGCACCATGCGGTTGGCCTGTTCGAGCGCATATTCGGGGCGGTAGCCGGCCCCGTACAGCGCCCGCTGCATGTAACCTTGCTTGGTGATATGGCGTACGCGCTCGGCCAGAAGCCGCCCGTGCTGAAAGCCCATCTCGCGATGCGAGCCTTCCATGACGCACACGAGCAAATCACCGACACGGTACAATTTCCCGGGGCCTTCTTCATCAAGCAGTTCCATCGTGTCCGGGACAAGCACCTCGGGCATAAATGCGAGCGGTTCAGGCTCGGGCGCTTCACGTTCAGGCGGCGCCTCCTCGAGTTCCGGTGAAGGCAGTTCTGCGCGGGTCTCGGGCTGGGGTTCCGGTTCGGTTGGCGCGGGTGGGGAAGGCTGCTGAGGACCGCCGCAGGCAGTCAGGACAAAGGCAAGTAGAAGCATCGGCAGAAAAATACGGTAATAGATTCCCATGTTTCAAACCCTCTTTGGTCAAGGCTGCCCAACCGCTGAAAGTGTAGCGCAGATGCACACATAGAGTAAATGCAAAGGGACCGCAAGGCGAAATGGTTGCAGGTTTATCGAATTTGCGAAGAAAAGAACGCTTTCAGGGGCGAACTGCGGGACCGTTTTCCCGGGCGCGGGGTCAAGAGTCTTTCGTGCGTCTGTTTTTGCCAACAAGACGCAAGTCCTTGGCATAGTCATATAGATTCTCGCGCAGCAGTTTTCGCCCACGATACAGGCGGGACATGACGGTCCCGAGAGGGCAGTCCATGGCCTCGGCGATATCCTTGTACGACATATCCTCGAGATCCGCCATGATGACGGCCTGACGGAAATCGTTTGGGAGGCTCTCGACCGCGTGCTTGACTTCGTCGTCAAGCAGTTCAAGGAGTTCCATACCGGTTCGTTCTTCCGGTTC
>SLSB01000533.1 GCA_007130675.1 Candidatus Hydrogenedentota bacterium
AAGATATGGGGATTCTGACGGTGGCACTCTTCGATGACCGCGATCTGCTGGCGCACTTGCTCGGGAGTGATCTCGAGAGGTGAGCGGCGGGTCAGGGTCTTATAGAGCATCGCGTAGAATTCGTGCGAGATTGTGTTGAAGAGATTCAGCTTTGACTTGGGCACCTTCCAGGTCTTCTTGTGCCACTTCAGATTGTCCGAGCAATACACGGGGTTGCCGCCGGCGTCCGAGAGGGGGCGTTTCTGGAGCCGGTGTCTTGGGGCCTCTTTGGGAAGATAATAGCGCCACTCGATCGCGGTCATAGTGCCCTTGAGTCCGCCCCGGGTGCCATAGACGTTGTACAGGTGCGTGGGATACGCGCAGCACGAGGATATCTCGAGGTTGATAATCGGGCGGTCTTTCCCCTCGAGAACTAACAATACATGGTCCTCGGCGTCGCCGTAGTTAATGGCGCTGCGCATCACACAGTGAACCTTGGGCATAACATCCGTGCCAAACAACTGCAGTGCCTGATCGAGGGGATGCGGCCCAGTATTGAGCAAATTCCCGCCGTCGAACTCTGTCAGGGTCTGCCAGTCGTAGCGGCGGCCGAATCCGTTAAACTGGATGTTGATCTGGATGATGTCGCCCAAGACGCCCGACTGAATCACCTTGCGGACCTGCTGAAAGTATGGTGCGTAACGCGATTGCTGGAAAATGGCGAAAATCTTCCCGGTCTTCTTCCGGGCCGCGATGAGTTTGTCTACGTCTTTCGCTCTTGCGGCCAGCGGCTTTTCGCACAGGACATTGAAGCCCGCTTCGAGAAACTCAAGCGTATAGGGGACGTGGAGGTGGCTCGGCGTGGCATTGATTACCAAGTCGATGTCATCGCGCTTCAAAATGGGTTTGTGGTTGGGGTACGCATCGCACCCGAACTCGCGGACCGCGCGGTCGCGGCGGTCTTTTATGGGATCCACCACGGCGGCGATGGTAAATTTCTTGGGCACAAGCTGCAGGTATTCCGCGTGGATGCCGCGTCCGCTGCGGCCCTGTCCCACAATCGCGGTGCGAATGGTTTTCATTACAGATTCCCCACGTGCTGGCGTATGGCGTGTCAGGCACTGGGTATTGTAATAGCGCTTTTCGCGCACGCGGGTCAAGTTCAAAAAGCGCACGCGGTATGAACGCGGTGGACCCCATGCACCGAATGGACAGCAGGCGCCGAGGCATCGGTGTGGGGCTCAGTATTTGGCCGCTCGCTGGGGCCCCGCGTTCAAACGGCCACCGATCTTCCCTATTGGATTTCCCATTGCTCGAGGCTGTTTGTGCGAAACCGGCAGATAAGGGTGCCTCCTTCGGGCAGTTGCCAGGTGCATCGTGTCGCGCGATCGGAACCCGAGCCGATGCGCGAACGACTCAGCGGCGGCCCGAGAAGGGCTATCGCTTCATCGACAGTCATCCCGAGGAAAAGGCGTTCTATGGCTTCGGGCGTTCTGGGGTCCTGTGCCCGGTAGACGTCTCTCTGTGTAGCGGAAACACCGATGTGCGGCGACGTTCGGAACTGGCTGCCGAAGTCCCCCGCGGTCATGCCCCCCCGGGCAGTGCTTTCTGGGAACTCTCCCGCGACCGGCCGACCGTCAAGGGTAATGCGCGGCAAGTATTCGACCAAGGCTAGTATTTGCTGGTCGGGCGGGTCGCCGAATCCCGGTCCATCGCCGGGTTTTTCCTCGGGTGGGTCGTCGCCGCGGATAAAGGCTTCGCCAATGGCGTAGCCATACCCGAGATCGACAATGCGCACGAGCGCATTCTGTCGGTAGGCGGGGCTCTGATCGTCATAAACCCCGACGTGTTCGAGCAGGCGCTCGACCTGGATAACGGTGCCCACTTCGTCGGGGGCGCGGGCAGCTATATCAGGAGGCAAATCGAAGGTTTCCGGCAAGACAACATGGTCGGTGACGTCGACCACAACAGCCCTGCCCCGGATATGGGCGTCGTTTCTGATTGGGGGGTCTAGAAATGGAAAATCAAGTGTGTACACTTCGAGATCCGCGGCAAAAACGGCGGTGTTGCCCTTCGGACTCCACTCATCGCCCAAGTACATCCACACGCCGACCGCGATGACGCCCCAGACTACAAAAGCGATCAGTCCTTTCAAGAGTAAAGTCACTGGACTGCGTCTCATGACTCATCACCCTGCGAATCCCGAGAATTCGCCCTGCTTTACCGAGTGCGCCGCATATCACCGCAGATGTTCGCTCATAAGTTTACTATAGCGCACAATGGACTAGATGTCCATATGGATAGTGAAAAAATCACCCCTCGGCCGAAGTGGATGGTGTCAGTGCGGGCCGTTGGAGAAACCGGCACAAGGGGTTCTGTTAGAATACGCGCATGGGGCGGTTCTTGTTAATAGGGCTCGACGGCGCGGAACCCTCGCTGCTCGGGCCGTGGATGGACGCTGGGCGGCTACCGAACCTGGCGCGGCTGCGCGAGACCGGGGCCTATGTGCCGTGTGCGAGCACGACACCGCCCGCGACGTTCCCTGCGTGGACCACCTGTGTGACGGGGGTAAATCCCGGCAAACACGGCGTTTTTGACTTCACGCGGATGCGTGGCGGCGCGTATGCCCTCGAGTTTGTCAACAGCACCCAGCGCGAAGCCCCGGCCTTGTGGAACATCCTTTCGGCGGCGGGCAGGCGGGTGGCCGTACTCGGAGTGCCAGCGACGTACCCGCCCGAGAACGTTAACGGCCTCATGGTCTCTGGCTTCGATTCGCCCGTGTGCACGCGCGTTGACCGGTCGTTTGTGTCGCCGCCGGATTGCTACGCTGATGTGAAGGAGTGGCGGTTCGCCGATTTTCAAGAGACCGATACTGGCCCCGGCTGGCATGCGTTGGCCCTGCGTAGACTCCTCGAGGGGATCGCCATTAAAGAAACCATTGCACTGCGTCTGTATCAACGCGAACCCTGGGATTTTTTCATGGTGGTGTTCGGTGAATCGGATACGGTCGCCCACCATTTCTGGATGTTTCACGATTCCGAGTCCCCGCGCCACCAGGCCGGGTTCGAGGAGGCCATCGCTCAGGTGTACGAGCGTCTCGATCAAGCCGTTGGCAGATTGCTTGATGCCGCGGGCGGGGACGTAACCGCCGGGATTGTGTCCGACCACGGTTTCGGCGGCGCGGGCACGGGGGTGGTGCATCTCAACAACTGGCTGGCGCAGGAGGGTCATTTGCGCTTTTCCGGCGCCGGGGAATCATGGCTTAAGCGCGCGGCATTGACGCTCGTGCCGGGGGCGTGGCGCGGCGCGCTGTTTCGGCGTCTGCGCGGCATGGCGTCGCGGGCGGAAAGCTTCTCGCGGTTCGGCGGCATTGACTGGGCGCACACAACGGCGTGGTCTGAAGAACTGAATTATTTTCCATCGGTGCGCGTGAATCTTCGCGGCCGCGAACCACGGGGCCAGGTCGAACCGCGCGAATATCAAGACTTCTGCAGCCACCTGTGTGCGAAGTTGCGCGCGTGGGAACCCATTGCGAATGCGTGGCATCGCGACGAAATCTTCGATGGGCCTTTCGTCGAGCGTGCGCCCGACATTATCCTCGAGCTGGCACTCGAGGATGGGTATTCGCACTCGTGTCTGCGCGCGCGCGGCGGACCCGCGTTCCGCCGGATTGGTCCCGGCGAGTATCTGGGCGGCAAGGAACGCGGGATGAACGGCAACCACCGCCCTACGGGTATCCTCCTGCTATCGAAACCAACTCCCGTGGGCTATGCGCGCCTCGAGGATGTCGCACCGACGGTGCTCGCCGAGATGGGCCTCCCTGCACCGCCCATGGACGGCGTCAGCCTTCTCGAACCGGGGGAGACCACGGACGGTGCGCCCGCCGCGACGTCACACACAGACCAACCCTATACGCCCGGCGAAGCGGAAGCCGTCGAGCGCCGGCTTCGCGACCTGGGGTACTTCGAATGACGCGGCGCGTGGCCATGATAGCAGCGTGCCCGTACCCGGTGCCGCAGGGTTCGCAGGTGTTGCTGCGTGATACGGCGCGCGTGCTGCACGAGGCGGGCCACGAGGTCCATCTGGTGGTTTATGCCCATGGCGTCGGAGAAGCGGGGGATGAGTTCACTGTCCACCGCTGCCAAGCGGTGCCCGGCTACCGGAAGACCGCGGCGGGGCCTTCGCTGGCCAAACCACTGGCTGATATGCTGCTTGCGCGCACCCTGCGCCGGGTCGTGAGGGCCGAGCGCATCGAGGTGGTGCATGCCCACAACTACGAGGGGCTGTTGGTCGCGCTGGCGGCGCGGTGCAGGCCCTTGGTCTACCACGCGCACAACGCCATGGCCGACGAGTTGCCGTGGTACTTCTCGGGTGCGGCGCGGGCGCGGCGCTTCGGCGCCTGGCTCGACCGGACCTTCCCGAAACGCGCGGACCACATCATTGCGCCCCACCAATCGCTGGCCGACTACCTGATTTCGCGGGGCTGCGAGCCCGACAAGGTGTCGGCCATTCCCCCCGCGGCGAACGTGGCTGATTTCGCGGCGCCCGAGTATCACGATGCGCCTGCCGACGTGCTGTATACGGGCAATCTCGATGCCTACCAGAACCTCGAGCTGTTGCGTGGCGCGATCAACGCTGCACGGAACGAAGAACCCGATGTGCGCCTGCTCGTGGCTACGGCATCGCGCGATTGCGACCTGCCCTATGCCGCTGAAATGCTCCATGTGCCCGATCAAGCCGCGCTGTGGGATGTGCTCGCACGAGATGTGATCGCCGTTTGCCCGCGGGTGTCATGGTCGGGCTATCCCATCAAAATTTTGAATGCCATGGCCGCGGGAAGACCGGTGATTGCATGCCGCTCCGCCTCGGGGCCCATTTCCGATGGCTTTGACGGAGTGCTTGTGCCCGATAATGACCCCCAAGCCATTGCGGAAGCCATCCTGCGGCTGCGCCACGACCGCGGCCTGCGCGAATATCTCGGCACGGCCGCGCGCGAGACTATCCGCACCCAGCATCGCCCCGCCCTGGTAACAGATGCCATCGAAAGGGTATACAAAGCGGTCTGCGGATGACAGGGAGCACGGACGAGGGAGTAGGGCATCAGTCCCATTTCTCCTATACGTCCTATACGGGCCTTCTCATCCAACCGCGGCTGCAAGAGCCGCCCCAAACCCGAGGATATCGGGTTAGAGCTTCTGCACCGACCCGCGTTCGACCAGTTCCGTGGGGATGACCTCGCGCAGGATGCGGTTACGGCCGTTGCCATCGAGCACGGCGGTGAGAATCTTGGCAGCCGCGCGTCCGATGCGGTCGGGAAAGATGGACACCGTGGTCAGGGGGGGGCCAAGTACTGCGGATATGCGGATGTTGTCGAATCCCACGATGCTGATATCGGTGGGGACGTGAAGCCCAAGCTCGTGGGCAGCGCGGTAGGCCCCCATGGCAACCACGTCGTTGAAGCACAGCAGCGCGGTCGGTCTCGGTTTGCGGTTCTTGAGCATTTCGAGTGCCGCATGATAGCCCGATTCGGAGCGGCCGTCGGTGCGCGCGATCATCGAATCATCAAAGGGTGCGTGACGCTCGAGGAGGGCTTCCATGAAACCGAGGGTGCGGTCTCTGGCCGCGGGCGAGTTCATGATGCCGGAGAGGAATACGATACGCTCGTGACCGTGATTGATGAGATACTCGGTGGCTTTCTTGCTTCCTTGGCGGTCTTCGAAATCGACGATATGCGTCTGGATGCCCGGCAACACGCCAATGGTGACGATCGGCCGGCCCGCGGCGATAACTTTTTGCACATGTTCGAAGGACTCTTTCTGGTGTGTGGGCGCAAGCACGAACCCCGCCAAATTGTACTCGAGCAAGGTTTCCAGGGTGCGCACTTCGACCTCGTGGCTCTGCCGCGTCGGCTGACAGATCATGTGGCTGTCGCGGTCTTCAATCTCCGCCATAAACCCATCGAGCAGCTCGGTATAGAATGGATTGGAGATATCCGGCACCAGCATCCCGAACATATGCGAAAAATGGCCCATCAGATTGCGCGCAATCAGGCGGTGGTGCAGGTCGTGTTCGCGAATCGCCTGCAACACCTTCTGGCGAGTCCGTTCACTCACACCCGGTTTCGAGTGCAGCACCGCGGAAACGGTCACCCGAGAAAAACCGCTCAGTTCGGCAATCTTTTTGATCGTGGCCATGGAACTTCCCTTCTATTTGCGGCGGCATAGACGCATCCACGCACATGGAAACCGGTTGCTATGCCGTGTTTGCGCGAGTATTCTCGCAAACATACAACTTTGAGCCCCGTCGCAATTTGCACAGAAAAGCCACGTTGTCACAACGCAAGACCTCTTGAATGCGATGCAATCATATCACCTGTGTTTGCATTTGTAAACCAAACATTTCTTTCCAGGTGTTTACGAAGGCGTTTTCGGTCTTGACGCATTGCAGATTGCGTGTTATTGTCACCGTTGTACCAGGCGAGTGCGCGGGGCTGACGGTCGGCCCGTCAGACATGATTTTTCGTATGTGCTCCGTCGCATGGCAAAACAGGCAGCGCCGTTGGAGAAAGGAGGATGACATGGGGCGCACCTTCGACCATGACAGGGTCTGCCGCCCGGCGCGTCGTGCTATTCGAGAACAGACAAGGTATTCACGAACAAAATATTGACATTTACAAAGGAGTGAAACCATGAGACAACGCGGATTCACATTGATCGAGCTGCTGGTGGTGATAGCCATCATCGGTATTCTGGCGGCGATCCTGCTGCCGGCATTGGCGCGCGCAAGAGAGGCGGCGCGGAGAGCCGCGTGTGCCAACAACCTCAAACAGTGGGGGTTGATTTACAAGATGTACGCCAACGAGAGCAGAGGCGAAAAATGGCCGCCCGTGATGCACCGGGGCGCGTATGATGGGGGGACGAGTGACAGCTTTTTCTTGATGGCAAACCCCTCGACGCTCTATCCCGAGTATATCAGCGACCACAACATCTATGTGTGCCCATCGGGCACGGAAGTCACCCAGGACGATCTGTGGTGGAACTGCCATGGACAAACAGTGTCGTCCGCCGATGTATACTGCAATTTCCGGAATACCGGCTCGCTTGGAGCATCCATGTGGTGGCGTTTGAGCTTTGCATACTCGTACCTCGGGTTTGCATTTGACAAGGTTGACCAGGGCACGATGGGCAATTACGGAATACCGCTCGGAATTGCCGCGATAGGTATGGGAATTAGCTTGGATGACATCCCGGGCTTCAGTTCTGCCGATGCCGGTGAGCTTGTCCCTGCGCAGCTACTGCTGTGGTACAATGCGCTTTCCGATCACGTCGGAATCGACGAGGCGTTGAACAATCTCGGCCCAGTCTTTCGCCATCTTGACAGCGACGTTAGCATTAACTATGGCGATGCCACTCTGGCTCCCGAAGATGACACGGTCTACCGTCTTCGTGAAGGCATCGAGCGTTTTATGATCACCGACATCAACAATCCGGCGGCAGGCGCAACAGCGCAAAGCGAAATACCGGTAAAGTGGGACGTCGTTTCGGCTCAGCCTGCCTTCTTCAACCACGTTCCCGGCGGCTCCAACGTTCTGTACATGGATGGCCACGTCGAGTTTGTGCGTTGGCCGAGCACGGATTTCCCGGTGAACAGAGTTTCCGCGATCATCGGCTGGATGGACGTTGCATCGAGGTACTAACCTATCCGCAAGCACCTCGCTCCGTGGTCGGCGGCGCTCGCGGAGCGAGGGCGCGGCAATGCGGGATGTCGTGGCGCTGGACCCCAGCGGTTTCAACCACCTACCTGGCGGCAGCAACGTGCTGTACATGGAGGGGCATGTTCAGTTCCAGCGCTATCCGCGCGCGAAAACTCGGGTGAACGCCGCTTTGGCGTTTGCAGGGTGCGTGAACAGACCGCAGGTGTGAGCTCATCGCCTTTTTGGGGGGCGCAGGCAGTCAAGAGGGCCGGAACGGTTTCGCGTTGCGGCCCTTTGTGGTGTTGAACAGTCTGGGGATCCTGAGAATCGGGCCCACACGAGAATTCCCGGAGATATGCCGTCTCTGTATGCTTCCGAGTTTTTAGTAAGGATTTAGAGATTAGTGCGTATTATTTCACGAATCTTCTTCGTGTGTGTAAAGATAATGGAGGCACTCTTTTCTTTACATTTGGAAAAGAGTCTTGCCAATTTCCATATTCCCTGCTATGCTCAGAAGTGAAACTTTGAAGCGCACGGTGGAAAGCGGGCTGCCAGGCTTGGTTCCTGCCCAAGTTTCCAGGTATATGTGCCAAACACAGCGCGACTCGAGAAAGGAGGACGTGACAGCGCGCTACCTGCCTCGCCTGCTCTGGTCCGCCTCTCTGCGCGTGTGGTTTCCTCATTACGCATGGGCACAGTTCACGATAAGGAAGTTCAACATTGGAGGACCAGCGACATGAAGAAGCACGGATTCACATTGATCGAGCTGCTGGTGGTGATAGCCATCATCGGTATTCTGGCGGCGATCCTGCTACCGGCACTGGCGCGTGCCCGCGAAGCGGCGCGGCGGGCCGCATGCGCCAACAACCTGAAACAGTTTGGCTTGGTGTTCAAGATGTACGCCAACGAGAGCAGGGGTGAAAAATGGCCCCCGATGATGCACCAGGGTGAGAACTTGCCCGGGGGGCTCATTATGCCGCACTGCAATATCTACCCCGAATACATCAGCGATCCCAATATTTATGTTTGTCCTTCAGGGACGTTGATTACCCACGATGACATGTACCGCGAGGATGGCCTCCCGATTCTTGACCCCTATGCGCATTACCGCAACACCGGTACGCTGGGCTGGGCTTACTGGTGGCCTGCCTCGTTTGCCTACAACTACTATGGGTTTATGTTCGACAAATGCGACGACGACACCGCTGGCGATTTCGTGATTCCAGTTGGTCTGGCGGCAGCGTCGATTGGGGAAACGCTGCCGCCTGGCGTGGACCCGAACGAGCTGGTCCCAACGCAGATTCTGCTGTGGTACCAATACACCGAGGATCCTGCGTATCCCATAGCTCCTGACCTGAGTAATCTCGGCACGGTCATGAGAAGGATCGATAACGACGTCAGCATCAACTATGCTGATGCAATGGGACCTGATGTTGACGACACCATCTATCGTCTTCGGGAAGGCATCGAGCGGTTCCTGATCACCGACATCAACAATCCGGCGGCTGGCGCGGTGGCGCAAAGCGAAGTCGCGGTGATGTGGGATGCGGTGTCGATCCTTCCCAGCGGGTTCAACCACATTCCCGGCGGCTGTAACGTGCTGTATATGGACGGCCATGTCGAGTTTGTGCGGTATCCGAGCAGGAAAATGCCGGTGAACACCGCTTTCGCGTTTGTAGGGTATATGAACAGACCGTAGAGAGTGAGCTCATCGTATTTCGCTTTGAGTGCACGGGCAGATCAAGAGGGCCGGAACGCTTAACCGCGTTGCGGCCCTTTGTGGTGTTGAACAGTCGGGGGATCCTGAGAATGGGCCCACACGAGAACTCCGGAGATATGCTCGACTCTGTATGCGCACACGCGTACTTATAGCAATAGTTTACACCCTTATGTGTATTGATGGACATATGTTCTTTATATATGAAAGGTAATGGAGCCCGTCTTTTTTGCATTTGGCAATAGAACCCCTTGATAATTTCTTTATTGCCTGCTATGCTCGGGGGTGGACATGCGAGGCGCACGGCGGAAAGCGGTTTGTCAGGCTTGGTTCCTGCGCAAGGTTCCAGTTATAGGTGTTAAATCCAGCGCAACTCGAGAAAGGAGGACATGACAACGCGCTGCTCCGCCTGATCTGTTTTTTGGCCCGGCGCGCGTGGTTTCACGATCACGCATATGCATAGTTTATGAAAAGGATATTCAACATTGGAGGACCAGCTACATGAAGAAACAGGGATTCACACTGATTGAGCTTCTGGTGGTTATCGCCATCATCGGTATTCTGGCGGCGATCCTGCTGCCGGCGCTGGCACGCGCCCGAGAAGCGGCCCGGCGAGCCGCGTGTGCCAATAACCTGAAACAATTTGGCCTGGTGTTCAAGATGTATGCCAACGAGAGCAGAGGCGAGAAATGGCCCCCCATGATGCATCAGGGTGAGGTCGAGACGGGCGGGATCATCATGCCGCACGTGGCGATTTACCCCGAGTACATCAGCGATCCCAACATCTTTGTCTGCCCATCGGGCACCATGCTTACTCAAGACGACATGTATCATGGGGACGGCCGCCCCATTCTCGACGCCTACCACCATCTCCGGGAGACCGGTACTCTTGAGTGGGCCTCGTGGTGGCCCGCGTCCTATGCGTACAACTACTATGGATTCATGTTTGACAAGTGCGACAATGATTCCATGCATCCTTACGTCATTGACGCAGGTACCGCGCTGCTTGTGAGTGGTGTACCCGCGCCTCCCGGCTTGGATCCGAGCGAACTCGTTCCGGCGCAGGTTCTGTTGTGGTACCAAGAGATCTTGGACACACCGGTCGCGGCGGCTGACACTATCGGCGCCATGATGAACGTTCTCGATAACGATGTCAGCATTAACTATGCTGACGCGATGGGACCTGATGTTGACGACACGGTCTACCGTTTGCGCGAAGGCATCGAGCGGTTCCTGATCACCGACATCAACAATCCGGCGGCGGGGGCCACGGCGCAAAGTGAAGTCGCGGTCATGTGGGATGCGATATCGCTTATACCGAGCGGGTTCAACCACGTTCCCGGCGGCAGCAACGTGCTGTACATGGACGGGCACGTTGAATTCGTGCGTTATCCGAGCACCAAGATGCCGGTGAACACCGCCTTCGCGCTGGTGGGCTATGTGAACATGCCACAAGCAGCGACGCCCTGACACATAGCCGCAAGCCCGCGCACCTCCCATTTATGTGCGCAGGTTTCGCGAACGAGCTGATTCAAGGGCCGGAACGCTTAACCGCGTTCCGGCCCTTTGTGGTATTGAACAGTCTGCGGGTCGTGAGAATTGGGCGCACACGAGAACTCCCTGAGATATGCCGTCTCTGTACGCGCACACGAGGGCGTTTAGTGAGAATTTCAAGATTAATATGCATTTCTGAAGCGATGTGCTTTATATATGAAAGATAATGGCGCGCATCTTTTTTGCATTTAGTAACAAAATGCCTTGACAATCCCTCTGTTGCCTGCTATGCTCTTTGGCGAACATGGGAACTGCACGGCGGAAGACGGTCTGTCAGGCTCGTTTCGGGCGCAAGTTTCCAGGCAGATGTATCAGGACAGCGCAACTCGAGAAAGGAGGACATGACAACGCGCTGCCCTCCTGACTAGGCTCGTGGCCCGGCGCGCGGATTTCCCGATCACGCATGTGCACAGTTTACGAAAAGTATACTCAACATTGGAGGACCAGCGACATGAAGAAGCAGGGGTTTACCTTAATCGAGCTGCTGGTAGTTATCGCCATCATCGGTATTCTGGCGGCGATCCTGCTACCTGCATTGGCGCGCGCAAGAGAGGCGGCCCGGAGGGCCGCGTGCGCCAACAACCTCAAGCAGTGGGGGTTGATTTACAAGATGTATGCCAACGAGTCCCGAGGGGAGAAATGGCCGCCCGTGATGCACCGAGGCTCCTATGACCCCACGCCGAGTAATGGTTTCTTCCTGTTGGCAAACCCCTCGACGCTCTACCCAGAGTACATTAGCGACCACAACATCTATGTCTGCCCTTCTGGCACGGAAGTCACCCAGGATGATCTGTGGTGGGACTGCCACGGGCAAACAGTGTCGGCCGCGGATGTATACTGCAATTTCCGGAATACCGGCGAGCTTGGGGCATCCTTGTGGTGGCGTTTGAGTTTCGCATACGCATACATGGGGTTTGCGTTTGACAAGGTTGACCAGGGCACGATGGGCAACTATGTTATTCCGATTGAGATAGCTGCGTTCGCTATTGGCGCGAGCCTGGATGACATCCCGGGCTTCAGTTCTGCCGATGCGGGTGAGCTTATGCCGGTGCAGACATTGCTGTGGTACCAAGAACTTGCCGATCACATCGGAATCGACATGGCGTTGAACAATCTCGGCGAAGTGTTTCGCCATCTCGACAGCGACGTGAGCATCAACTATGGTGATGCCGGTCTGCCTCCCGAGGAGGACACGGTCTACCGTCTTCGTGAAGGCATCGAGCGGTTCTTCATCACCGACATCAACAATCCGGCGGCGGGCGCAACAGCGCAAAGCGAAATTCCGGTAAAGTGGGACTACGTCTCGGCTGAGCCCAGCATGTTCAACCACGTTCCGGGCGGCGCTAACGTCCTGTACATGGATGGCCACGTCGAGTTTGTGCGCTGGCCCAGCACGGATGCTCCCGTGAACAGGCTTTTCGCGATCATTGGCTGGATGGACAAGGGCTCGAGGTACTAACCTATCCGCACGCACCTCGCTCCGCAGCCTGTGGCGGTCGCGGAGCGAGGCCGCGGCGGAACCCAGCGGTTTCAACTACATTTCCTGTGTCTGCAATGTCCTGCATTGGCACGGGCGCACGGTCTAGTGCGTGAGATATTGCGGATAGCACCAGGGCCGGAACGCGCAACCGCGCTTCGGCCCCGTTGCCGTTTGGGCGCCGCGGGGCTTTCCAGAGGTCCCACCTGCTCATAGGCCAGATGCGTTGTGATAAACCCTGCTCAGAAGGCCACAGCCCAGAGCAATCGGTTTGCAGAAAAGGCGGGCGCCTTCTTCGCAACCCAAGTCTACGCACATTTCCCCAGCTCAGGAGTGCGTGAGTTGGTGCGCCATTGCGGATAGACCTATTGTTGGGCAATGCTTTTTTGTATTGCGGGTAGACCGCCTCCTTTAATCTTTCATTTGTAAGGAATGATACCTTGACATACCAAAGAGTCTTTTGCTATAAGTTCGTTCGAAACAGGTCGTAGAAGGACTTCCTCGAGTTATTCGCGGCTACGCTGCCGAGGGCCCGGTCTCGAAGGGCGTAGCTCAGGTCTCACACGGCCAGCATTCAGTAGCCAGCGTCCCCTGAGAGCCCTTCAGGGGTCCGGAGGGGGGGCCGTCGGTGGGGATGGCCCTCCCCAATATACATTCTGTTGACTTTTCGGGGCGCTTGCTCGTGCCTGGATGCGGGCTGGACCTCGGCGCGAATATGTGGGATGATGGAGGCAATTTCGGGGCTGGGCGGGTGGCGCACACGTCGTCAGTAACAGGGTGCCGGGCTCCGCGGTCTCAATCGAATCAGGAGAACTCGACATGAAACACGCCGCTTGGATACTGATTGTGATAGTCGCGATGACGGTTTTGGGTTGCGGCCGCGAGGAACCGGCAACACCCGAGCCAGCCGCCCCGGCGCCCGAGGCCAAGGTAGAACCCACAGCCCCTGAGCTGCCGCCCGTGGACCCGAGCCGGTTCATCACCACTTCGGGCCTGCGCTTCATCGATACGGAAGGGCGCGAGATTCTGCTTACCGGCGTGAACATTGTCGAGAAATCGCCTGCGCGCAAGTATCTCTCGTGGCATACCGAGGAAGATTTCGCGCGCCTGCGCGACTGGGGCATGAACGTCATCCGCCTGGGCATTATCTGGGACGGTCTCGAACCTGAGCCCAACGTATATAACGATGAATACCTCGCCGAGATGGACAAGCGCATCGAGTGGGCGGAGAAGTACGGCCTGTATGTGTTTCTCGATATGCACCAGGACCTGTATAGCGTTCTGTATTCAGACGGTGCGCCCGAATGGGCGACGCTCACCGACGGACAGCCCCACATCCATGAAGGAGGCGTCTGGAGTGACGCCTATCTGACCAGCCCGGCCGTGCAGCGGGCGTTTGACAATTTCTGGGCAAACACGCCCGCTCCGGCGAGCGGCATCGGCCTCCAGGATCATTACGCCGCGGTGTGGCGCCATGTCGCGAAGCGCTACGCGGACAATCCGACGGTGATCGGCTACGATCTCATGAACGAACCGTTCCCCGGCTCGCTCATTTTGCCGGGCATGGGCGCGATGGTCGGCAAGGCCGCGGAACTGCTCGAGGAAAAGATGGGTGATGAAGCCCCGAGCGCCGAGGAGGTCATCGGCATGTGGCTCGATCCCGAGGGCCGCCGCCAGCTGTTGGAACACATGGATGACCTCGAGTTTTACAAAGCGATTGTGGATGCCTCGGGCGAGGTCTACAAGGAGTTCGACAGAACACAACTGACGCCGATGTTCCAGCGCGTCACGGATGCTATCCGCGAGGTCGACAACAACAGCATCATCTTTCTCGAGACGCTGTACACCTCGAACATGGGCGCCTATTCGCATATCGAGCCCATGGTAGGCCCGGACGGCGAGCGCGATCCACAGCAGGCCTATGCCCCCCACGGCTACGATATTG
>SLSB01000437.1 GCA_007130675.1 Candidatus Hydrogenedentota bacterium
AGCAGCTCGGGACCGAGATCCAGGAATTGACCGCGCAAGTCCAGCAGCACGAAGCCGCGGGCAACGCCGTTCGCCGCGAGCTGGGCGAACTCGGCGTTCTGATCGCCCGGCAAAGCACCGAACTGGATAACCTCGTGCAGACCTCGGAAAGTCTCGCAGCGCAGCGCGACGAGTTGTGCGGCCGCCGCGACGCCCTCGAAGAACAGCGCAAAGAGGCCGTCGCGCGCGCCGATACGATGGCCAGCGATGACGAAGTCATGCAGCACGAAATCGCCGAGGCGCAGGAAACCGCATCGAGGGCACGGCAGGCGTTATCGGTATGTGCGAACGAATTGGCCGATCTGCGGGTGCGCCAGGCGGGTATTGCGCAACGCATCCAGGAGATTGACCGCGATCTCGAGCGCGAGGAAGCCCGCCGTCACGAGGCCCTCGAGGAGGCCAAGCGCCGCCGGGAGGCCATCACAAGTCAGCACAAAGAGCGCACACAGCTCGAGGAGAGCATCCGCCTGCATCTCGAACGTGCGCAGGCGCTCTCCGAAAACAAAGAACAGGCGCGCGGCAAGGTCATCGAGGCCGAAAACCAGCGCCAGCAGCTTCTCGAAGACTCGGAGACCGTCGAGAAAGACCTGCGCGAGGTGCGCGAGAAAGCCCGCGCGGCACAGGCGCGCCTCCACGAGGCCGAACTGGCTCTCAGCCAGCGCGAAGAGCGCGTCGGGTTCTTCCAGGAACGGATTCTCGACGAGTACAACGTGGCCTTGGCCTCGTTGCGCGAAGAGGAGGTCGGCACCGACGACTACACGCCCGAAGAACGCGACAAACTGGTCAGCGATGTGCGGGCGCGGCTTCAGCGCATGGGCGAGGTCAACCTCATGGCCATCGAGGAGTTCGAGGCGCTCGAAAAACGCGAAGCCTTTCTTACCGGGCAATTGGACGATCTGCAACGCGCCCGCGAGACCCTGCTCGGGGTTATCGCGCGCAGCGATAAGAAGATTCGTGCCATGTTCATGGAGACCTTCGAGGCGATCGGCAACCATTTTCGCAACTATTTCCGCACCATGTTCAGCGGTGGGCAGGCCCGCATCTATCTGCTCGATGAAGATGACCCGCTCGAGAGCGGCATCGAGATCGAGGCCCGGCCGCCTGGCAAGAAACTCCAGAGCATTTCGCTGCTCTCGGGCGGCGAACAGGCCATGACCGCGCTCGCGCTGCTGTTCAGCATTTTCCGCGCAAAACCCAGCCCGTTCTGCGTTCTTGACGAGGTCGACGCGCCCCTCGACGATGCCAACATCGGCCGATTTCTCAAGATACTCGAAGATTTCACCAACGAAAGTCAGTTTGTTGTCATCACTCACAACAAGCAGACGATGGCCCACGGCGACGCCCTCTACGGCGTTACCATGCAGGAACGCGGCATATCGCAGCTTGTCTCTGTCCGGATTAGCGACAAAGAGCAACCGGCCGGTTCCGCCGCCTGACACATCCGCCAGCTTCCTGACGGGGTTGCGGCCCGGTCGCGGCGCGCGCGATTTGTTTGCTCGACTTACGGATAAAATAGGCGTAGACTTTGGGGGAGTGTCTGGGGGCAGGGTATTCTGCGTGGTTTGCATTTCTGTGCGATAAGACAAACCGGAGACGGGCCGTACATAATTTTCGGGGAGCCGTTCGATGACCTTGTTTGAAGCATTACGCAGAGAGTGCATTGTGGCCGGAGCGGCGCTGGAAGATAAGGCTGCGGCTCTTGCGGCGGTGGCCCGGTGCGCTAAACAAAGCCCCTTGCTCGCCAACGTGACCGAGGAGGCGATTATCCAGGGACTCGCAGAGCGGGAAGCTCTGGGCTCGACCGGATTCGGCAAGGCCATCGCCATCCCCCATTGCCGCCTCGAAAACGTCTCGGATTTTGTCGTCGGCGTTGTCACAATTCCCGAAGGCGTGGATTTTCATGCCGTGGACGACAAACCCGTGCAGCTGATGGCGTTTATTGTCGCGCCGCAAGAAGGGTCAAACGAACATATCCGGCTCTTATCGGCCATTTCGCAGGCATTGCGCAGCCGCGACGCGATCACGGAAATCGTGGCCAAGAAGACGCCGGAGGCCGTGTTGGAGAGTTTTTTGCGGCACGCCAGCGGGGAATTGGACCGCAAAGGCCATACCGGTAACCACATTGTGAACATTCTGATTCAGGATGAAGTGGTTTTTCACGATTTGGTTCAGGTGTTCGCTGGAATGGACTCGAGCAGCGTGTCGGTGCTCACGTCGGAAAATCTGAGCGCGTATTTCTCGAAGGTTCCGCTGTTCCGGGGCCTGTGGGACCACGAACCCGGGGGATTCAGCCACCTGATCATGGCCGTGGTGCCCAGCGAACTCACGAACGAAACGGTACGGCGCATCGAGGCGGTCACGGGGAACCTTGATAAGCGCACCGGCGTGCTGTTGACGGTTCAGGAGCTGTTCTACTGCGCCGGCTCCCTGGAAAACTGAGCCGCTCACGTCGTTGACAAGAGTTTGTTTTTGGATCGTGCGGTGTTATTCCTCTGAGCAGGCCCTGGCAATGTGTTGGCCGGGGCGGACTTTTTCGCCGTCTGTCAGACAAGAGGCGGCCGCACCCATGGCACGTACAGGCACACCATGACGCTTCATCTTTCTGCCATCGATTTGCCCGCTCTCACGGTTGTGGGGATTGCGGTGATCACCGGCTTCTACATGGGCAAGCTGGTGCGCATGGTCAGACTGCCGTCCATCATCGGCTACATGATCGTCGGGGTGTTGCTTGGTCCCTCGGTGATCCTGGTGTTCAAGGACTATACGCTCGACCGGTTGTCGTTCATTACGGAGATCGCGCTCGGGTTTGTTGCGTTTTCGATTGGCGCGGAGCTTAACGTGCCCTCGATATGGCGGCAAGGGATGGGCGTGCTGTCCGTGGTGCTCGCCGAGTCGTTTGGGGCGTTCGTGTTCGTATTCGCGGGCACGTGGCTGCTGACGCGCGATCTGCCGCTGGCCTTGATCTTCGGGTCGATGGCCCCCGCAAGCGCCCCCGCCGGAACCGTGGCCGTCATTCAGGAGTACCGGGCAAGAGGTCCGCTGACCAAGGCCCTCTACGCCGTGGTCGCACTGGATGACGGTCTGGCGATCGTCATCTTTGCGTTTGCGGCGGCCATTGCCCGCAGCATGTTGATCGCAGAAGCCACCGGCGCCGCCGAGAGCATTCTCCCCGCGCTTTGGGCGCCATTCAGAGAACTGGTGTTCAGCCTGGTGATCGGCGCCGCGATTGGTTTTGCCTTTTGCCAGATGGTGCGGCGGATGCAGAACTCGCGGGACATCTTTATTCTTTTGTTCGGCTGCGTGATGCTGGCGACGGGCATCTCGACCCACCTGCATCTGTCACTCATCCTCACCAACATGGCCATGGGTTTCGTACTAGCGAATATGCGGCGCGAAGCCGCCGTGCGGCACATCATTTCGCCCCTGCTCGACGTCATGCCGCTGATGTTTATCCTGTTTTTCTGCCTTGCGGGAGCGCACCTTAGACTCGCCAATGTCGCGGAACTCGGGCTGCTCGGACTCGTGTATATCGTAGCGCGCACCTTGGGCAAACTCATCGGAGCACGGCTGGGCGGGCGCGTGGGCGCCATGAACGAAACCGTGCGCAAATACATCGGGCTCGGCGTCCTCTCGCAGGCCGGCGTCACCATCGGCATTGCCCTTATCGTGCGCACGCAGTTCACCGAACTTGGCGAGCAGTACAACAGCCCGCACGCGCTCTACATCGGGGCCGCGGCCCTCACTACCGCAACCGCAACGTCAATCTTCTTCGAGATTGTCGGGCCGATCACCGCCAAGATTGCTCTCGACAAAGCCGGCGAGATTCCCCCACCCT
>SLSB01000244.1 GCA_007130675.1 Candidatus Hydrogenedentota bacterium
CGTGCGTTCTCGAAACCGCGGTGGGCCTGCGCGAAGGTGCTGAGAAATCCAACGGCGTTGAATGCGCTATCGAGATCAATGGCCAGACCCTCGAGCGCCGGATGGTGCTTTACGAAGATGGCCTCGTCGCATTCGAAGCCGACCTTTCGCGCTGGGCCGGGAAGCCGGTTATCCTGGCGTTGATCACCGATTCAGCGGGACCGTATATCTGCGATTGGGTCATGTGGTCCGCGCCGCGCATCCGCGAGGCGCCATGAGCCAGCCGCGCAGCGATCTCTGGCACGAGTGGAGTCTTGCGGCCAAGAACCTCTTCTTCCCGATCTTCTGCCAGGAATGCGGCCGCCGCCTGTTGACGGACGAGAACGGCTACTTCTGCGCCACGTGCTGGGAGCTTGCCCCGCGCATCCAGCGGCCGTTCTGCACTGTCTGCGGACGACCGCACCGCGCCGCCGTGGGATTGGGAACGCGCTCGAACTTTCGATGCGGGCAGTGCTTCACGGTTGGAGAGGACCGGCCCGTACGCCGCACCTACGGCGCCGCGCGATACGAGGGGGTGATGGAAGACGCCATCAAACTCTTCAAATTTCACGGGAAACAACGGTTGGCCGGCCCGTTGGGCGAACTGATGCGCGAGTTTGCCGCCCAGGAACTCGAGTGTGAGCGGTACAGCATGCTGACGCCCGTGCCGTTGCACGCCGTACGCGAGCGCGAGCGCGGGTACAACCAGGCCCGGCTGCTGGCCGAAGCGGCCGTGCCCGCGTTTCCCAATGCCGAGGTCGTATGCGCACTGCGCCGCACCCGCCCCACGCGCGTGCAAAGCACCATCCATGACCCCCGCGAGCGCCGCAGAAACATCGAGGGCGCCTTTGAAATCAATCCGAGTGCCCCGTCACCCTCAGGACACGTTTTGCTCATTGACGATGTGGTTACGACAGGGTTTACCGTGGCAGAAAACGCACGGGTATTGCTCGAGGCGGGCGCGGAAACCGTCGATGTGTTTGCGCCCGCGCTTGCAGTGTTGCGCCACCAACCGCCAGCGCGCTGAACCCCGCCGGAATGGATGCGCTGCCCTAACGAATATCGGCCGTCAGCGATTTGACCAGACCCGAAAGCCCGCCAATGCGCTTGAGCCGGACATCTATCAGATTCAGCCGTTCCAGCTTCTCACGCGCCTGTCGTTCGTTGTCGGCAACTATCGTCCCGGATTCGACCATTTCCTCGCGGTTTCTTACCACCGCAGAGTATTTGAACACGGCCACACTCTGTCTCCTGGCTGTCTCGCAATCATATTCGTCTTCGTTCTTGCCCGTTAACCAGATGATGCTGCATGATACCCTGAACGCCAAGAGCTGGTATTTGACCATAGTTGTAGTTAGATAACACCATAAGAAAATGCCTAATACCGAAAATAATGCTATCAACTTTCTTCCCCTTTGTCAAGCGCCTTTCGTGCATTGCCTACATCCCTTGTCAGGGAAAGCACTTATCCAGAGCGTAAGGCAGTCTCTGATGCATGGAGGTTTGTTCGTTTGGTGCAGGCTGCGTTCTCGGCGCTTCTTGTCATCGTGAGACGGTAGGCATTTGTGAGCCCTATGGACAGCATGGACGGGATGGACTTTGGGGTGCGCGACGCGTCTTTTGACTCTTCAGGGCGATGTCGGCTAGCATTTGCGGGCACTCTTTTCTTGGCCACTATCAGGACGGGCACTTATGGATACCTCGCGTAGCATCATCGTGCGGTTTATCAGGGAACACCGTTTGGGATTGCGTGAACTGGCTGTGTTCCTGGCGGTTTTGAGTCTTTTTTTCGCCTCGGGCGCCTGCGGCCTGCTCTATCAGGTGGTGTGGACGCGCAAATTGGTGCTGTTGTTTGGCACGGCGGCGTATGCCGTCGGCACGGTGCTGTCGATCTTCTTCCTGGGTCTCGCGGTGGGCAGCCTGTGGGGGGGGCGCTTGGCGGACCGCAGCAAGAACCCGCTCGGGCTGTATGGGGTCTGTCAGATTCTTATTGGCGTGTGGGCTCTGCTGTTCATCGTGATGGTGCGCCCGGCCGAGGGCGTCGTTGTGCCGCTGTTACGGACGTTTGCGGCGCAGCGCGGGTTTGCAATCGCCTTGCGAGGCTTTTTGTCGTTGGGATTCTTGATCGTGCCGGTCGTGCTGATGGGGGCGACCCTGCCGCTGCTGGCCAAATTCGTGACCACCAGCGCCCGCACCCGTGGGCTGCGCATTGGGGCGCTATACAGCATCAATACATTTGGCGCGGTGGCCGGTTGCGCGGTTACAGGGTTCTGGCTCCTGGCCGAGTTCGGCTACCTCCGCACCACGCTGCTCGGGTCGGCAGTCAGCGCTGCCGCGGGTTTGCTGGCTCTGCTGCTGTCGAAACTGGTCACGATGGCAGCCGCACCCGAAGAGGCCACCGAACCAGAATTTGACCGGCCCGGCGGTGCTCTCCCCGCCTGGAACGTGGCGCTGGTGATCGGGCTTTTTGCGTTGTCGGGGTTCAGCGCGCTGGCCCTCGAGGTGATCTGGACCCGTCTGCTGGTGTTGATTTTCACGGGAACCACGTATGCATTCACCACGATGCTGGTGGCCATGCTGTGCGGCATCGCGGCGGGCAGTGCCCTGGCCTCGCTGTTCGCGGATCGCGTCAAAAGCCCCGCTGCGGCATTTGGCGTGATCGAGATGTGCATCGGCATCGCTTGCATCCTGATGCTGGGCAATTTCGTCCGCATTGCAGAGCAGATGAGGCCCATGATGGTGGCAGCCGGCTTCAACTGGTCTCGTATGCTTTGGGGCAAGTTTTTTCTTTCGTTCTCGGTACTGCTGCTTCCAACATTTCTGTTTGGCATGACGTTCCCGTTCGTGGTCAGGGCGGTCACGGCGGGCCGCGACCGCCTCGGGCGCGACCTTGGCGTGTTATACAGCGCAAACACGTTTGGCGGCGTGTTCGGCAGCCTTGCCGGCGGATTCCTGGTGATTCCCTTGCTGGGAACGCATTGGGGCGTCGTCACGCTTGCCGGGGCGCTGTTTACCGGCGGCGTAATCGTTACCTTGGCCAGCCCGGGCCGGTCCGTCTTCGGGAAAGGCATCGTGACAGCCGCCGCGGCCGGCGTGATGGTGTGGGCGCTGGCGAATATGCCCGAGAATGTTGGTTTGGCGGTCAATCATGCCTACCTGCCCGAGCAGAGCGAGATTCTGCATTACGCCGAAGGCGTCGAGGGGACGGTGCTGGTGACCCAGGAAGGCGAAGAGGCGGGCGAGGCGGGACGGTATCTGTGGATCAACGCCATGCAGGCCACGGCCTCGATCGAAAGGGGCGTGCGCATGAACCGCCTTCAGGGCGCATTGCCCCTCATGTTTTCGCACGATCCCGAGAATGTCCTGTTTATGTGTTTCGGCTCGGGCATCACCGCGGGCACCCTCGGCCTGTCGGACGTATTCAAACACATTGATGCCGTCGAGCTGTCTCGAGATGTGCTCGAGGCCGCCCCGTATTTCCGGGAAAGCAATCTCAACGTGATCGACAACCCGAAGATCAACTTCATTATTGACGACGGGCGAAACTTCTTGCTCACGTCGAGAGACCAGTACGATTTGATCACCTTCGAGCCGATGCCGCTGGCGCAGGCGGGTGTCTCGACGTTTTACACGCGCGAGTATTACGAACTCTGTCTGGAACGCCTGGCCCCCGGCGGCATCGTCTCGCAATGGGTGCCGCTGCACAGCCTGAATCCCGAAATTGTGCGCTCTCTGGTCTACACCTTCGCGGCGGTCTTTCCCGACTACTGCGCGTGGTTCGTCAATGCCGACTTGTTCCTGACCGGCTCGAACGAGCCGCTGGATATCGACGTCGCGGCCCTCAA
>SLSB01000643.1 GCA_007130675.1 Candidatus Hydrogenedentota bacterium
TGTTCTTGTCCTC
Source organism: Candidatus Hydrogenedentota bacterium (assembly GCA_007130675.1). Lineage (GTDB taxonomy): Bacteria > Hydrogenedentota > Hydrogenedentia > Hydrogenedentales > SLHB01 > UBA2224. The sequence goes on from SLSB01000643.1 coordinate 14, forward strand.
CTGGTTTCCCCGATTCCTGGCAAGCCAGCGGAATGGTAGCAACGGCCGGGATGCAAATCAATACATCCCAATGCCAGGAAGAACAAGGGCGCCCCCGTACCGACTGGCCATTTAGAGCATATTAAGAAAGCCATAGCCATTTGCGGATCCAGGATGGACTCGAGGATTCCGACACGCGATCAACCGATTCTTCGGTAAAGGGGAGGGGAGCAGGTTTTCTTACCTGATCTTAATCAACAGCGGACAGTTGCTGTCCGCATTCCTTAATGGCCGGTCCAACGTGGGCCTTGTCCGCGACACTGGCGGATTGCATCCGCCAGTGAGCGGGTACGAAAACCCGCTCCCCGTAAAGAATTGCGCAAGAGATCCTTGCGGCACTAAACAACCTGCCCGGAAAGATCAGAAAACCATCCCCCCAACGCGCCAAGACATGATAGATTGGCCTTCGGTTTGCGGCTACAGTTCAATTTAATGTGCTTTAGTGCCGTTGAAAGACAGCCGCTAATAGCGACCCGAAAAACACAGCCGCCCCCAATAACGAGCCGGCAAGCCCGAGAAACAGCGAAGCGGGCCGATACCTGAAGACAATCTCGTGCGAGCCCGCGGGAACCGCGATGCCGCGGAAGATCCCGTTGACCTGGAGAATCTCGGACCGCCCCCCGTTGAGAGTAGCGCGCCAACCGCGGTCGAACGTATCGCTGAGAACAACAATACCGGGCTGGGATGCCTCGACATGAATGACCAGGTGCTCGGGCGAGACTTCCTCGAGTGAGCACGAGGAGGCCGGCGGTCGCGAAGCCAGCGGGCGGCCCGATGCCGCCGCGGGCTGAACCATGTTGTCTCCCCCTATCTCATGTGGCGCCGCCGCCACGGCATTGGTTCGAGGCACGTCGACCGGCGAAGGCTGCCGCTCCAGAAAACGCTCGAGAAAGGGTCCGTGGGCCGCCATCACGACACATTCGCGCGCGGGATCGAATCCGGGAGCGGTCATGGCATCCACGGCACTTTCCACGCTGTCAACCAGGCGCCACGCCGGAATCCAGAATGCCCGCGGAAGAGCAGACTCGTTGACGAAGATGTGCGCGCGCACCGGCGTCTGAATCTCGCGCAGCCGAGGGCCCGCTGCTCCCCACATATCCGCTGAAACGTTCGCTTCGGGGGAGGCAAGAACCACGCGGGCGGTCATGAAATTCAACAGGGCGGATTCGCTGGCCTCGGGCGACACATCCCAAGACTGTATGGCATCGATCCCTGCATTTCTTCGCTTTAGCCCGGCCCACCAGGCCGCCTGTTCGCGCGTCGCGAACAAGCTGCGGCCCCCCACGGTGTCAATGGGCGCAACCATGCCAAGGTTGCCGGGCAGGCCATACTCCAACGGCCTCGACATCACTACGGCCCGGCCCCCGAGAGCCCGTTCCCGGGCAATGTCAATGGACTCGCGGTACCGGCCGAGCCGTTCATGGAAATCCTGATAGGGATGGCCGTACGCGTTTACGCTGGCCACGGTGAGATCGACGAAAACGAGCAGCGCCGCCGCGCACCCCATCAACAGCGAAAACCATCTCTTGCGCAACGCGAGATACGGCACGAGCACGGCCGTGAACGCGATGACATACCCCCGCCCCTGGCTGCCCGCAACGTAGAATACGCCGGCCAGAACAGGGAACACCACAAACATTACCGGCCACACCTTCGGCGAGTGGTAGTCTGTGCGGGGTTTCAGCAGCCGATCGGCCCCGAGCGCAGTCAGAACCGCAATGCAGAATACCGCAACAAACACAAACGCCTCACGCGGCAAGCCAAAGAACACCCGCTGCGGACCAGTAGCCCCCACAAGCCAAGCCCCCAGACCCGCCAAGCCGAACAGCGCCGTCTCGCGCCAGTGCTTGCGCTGAAACAATGCGGCCGGCGCCAGGATGAGCGGAACCATCCCCACATAGAAAAGCCTCGGCAGGTCGCCCGGCCGGGCCGTGAAAGTCTGCACCAGCGCTTCCATCAGAGACCCCGGGAGATAGCCGCCAGTGCGCAGATACCACACCGCGCGAGAGGGGGTATCCATCTCCCGTGCCCAGGCAAGCGTCGGAATCCATTGGACGGCCGAAAGGCCAACCCCGACAAATCCCGCCAGGAGCAATCCGCGCAACGCCGTGCGCAGCCCAAACTCTCCCTGCCTGCCCGTGAATCCATGCAACATGAGATATGCGGCCGCCAACGGAATAACCAGCGCCGCAAGGGCATTCGCCCCAGCGAAAATGAACGCGGCAAGCACCAACCCGGCAATCGGCGCCCAGCCTCTGTGGCCGAAACGCGCGAATTCCCGAAGCGTCCAGAACAGAAAAGGCAACCACGCCAGCGCCGAGGCAAGATACGGCCGCGACATGGCCGCCGCCGACGCCCCCGAGAAGGCATACACGATTCCGCCGATAAGGGCTGCGGTATACGCCAGCTCGAGTGAACGCGCAAAAAGCACAAAACCGAACCCCATCAGGGCCAGGCAAATAAATGAATGCAGGGCCATGGCCCGCTCGGTCGGGGAATGGAGGAATACGGCGTTCAGCGGCTGAAACAACCCGAGCCGGTGGTCAGCCTGAAGGGGAGTGCCGCACATCTGCCGGGAATTCCACAGCGGAATCTCGCCCGCTCGCAACCGGCCGTATGCGAAATGCATCGAAGGCAAGACAAACTCGTACAGATCGCTGTTCTTGTACGATTCACTGGTGCGCACATCGGGCAGTTCGGCATGCTGCCAGAACAAAGGGGCCGCGAAAACAAACGCAACCGCCAGCAGGAACAGCGCAACCAGGCCATAGCGGCTAATTTCAGAAACAGGTGCCTCCACGCCCGTGGACCTTTCTCAGGCTCTCATCCCAGTAGTTCGTCAAGTGTTACGCGCCGTTTTTCTTTGACGGCACGCGCCAGCGCATACGTTACAGCAAGGCTCTTGAGGTTGTCCGCGGCTGCCGTCTCGGGCGGCTGGCCCGACTCGAGTGCCCCGGCGAACGCCCCCAGGAGATACTCCTGCCCGGCAACCGGCCATTTGACGGGGCGTACCTTGCGGCGGTTTTCGGGGGAACTCGAGAAGAACACCTGATCGTCTTCCAACAGCAACGCCCCCTCGCTGCCGTCGAAACGCCAGTCCCCGTTCCACGATGTCTCCCATCCCTTGGCGACCCAACTGCCCTGATAATTGACGCACCGGCCGTCATCGAGCTCGAGCACTGCCATCAGGGTGGCGTCTCCACGAAACCAGCTCCAGGCCGGATTAAGCGTCGCGCCTTGAACTGCCCGCACATCGCTGCCCATAAGATACCGCACGAGATCCGCATGATGAACCGCCATGTCCAGAATCATTGGAAACGGCATCTTTTCGCGAAATCCGCCAAAATGCGGACCCCGGTGAAACGTCACCGAAGCATAACCGATATCGCCCAGCTTTCCGCTCGTGAGAAAACGCTTGACCGTCTGCGGTGCAACATGGTAGCGGTAATTCTGCGCAACCATCAGCATACGGCCAAGCCGTTTGGCCCTCGAGACGAGCGCTTTAGCGTTGCGCAGGTTGTCCGCCAGCGGTTTCTCGCACAACACATGCAGGTTGCAGTCCATCGCCGCGCTGCACACCTCTTTGCGAAACTGCTGCGGGGTCACATCCAGCAGCGCCTCGGCTTCCACTTCGCGCAACGCCCGCGCCAGGCTCGTGTAACACCGATTGCGCGGCATGCCGTGGCGCGCCGCCGCCGCCATCAGGTTCGTGCGGTCCGCATCTACGTAAGCCGCGGCCTGCCAGTTGCCCGACGATGCAACCACACTCGCCCAGTGCGCTCCCATGCCTCCCACGCCAACCTGTATCAA
>SLSB01000146.1 GCA_007130675.1 Candidatus Hydrogenedentota bacterium
GAGAATACGTTCAGATGGGTATCTCTGCCGCACCCCAGTCAAAGATTTAGACACCAAAGACTTGCAACGGTGGGCCAACCGGCCTATACTCGATGACAAACCGAGGGATTCCCATGCAAGCAGAAGACAGACCCATTCATTTTTCCGCGGAATTGCTTCATCTGCCGTGCAAACACGAGGTGCCGGTCCTTCAGAAGTTGTATTTTGACTTGTCGCAGAAGCGCGAAGCCGCTTACGACAACACCGATTTCAGTGTTCCCGGCCGTTTCCGCTTCTTCTCGAAGCGCGGCGCGAAAAACCTCTCGACATTGCTCTTCCTGCCCGACCGGTTTGTGATGGCCGAGGAGTGGGTGGATATTCCCCTTTCAGACTTCCTCGCGAAACTCGAGCTGGCCGCGGGACATGCCATGGACGCGCTCGGCCTTGGATTTCTCCCCGCGCATACGACGACCATACGCACGACATTCGCCCTCACGCATTTCGACGATGCGCGTCAATTCCTTCTGGACCACGTCTGCAAACAGGAGGGCCGCCTGAGCCCGCATTTTCAGCGTCCGATAGCGGCAGGAGGCTTGCGCCTGGTGTTTCCCGAGACGCCCGACCACCGAGGCGCCTACAACATCATCATCGAGTCGTTTCGGCACAGTCAGAACGAGGTCTTCATCGAGGTAAAGGCCATTTTTGCCCAGCAGCGCGTGATGCGCGATGACCTCGGCCTTGTTGCGAGCAATTTCCGCGCCGTGCGCGAGTTCATTGCCGACAGCATCTTCCCATTCCTCAACCAATACGACAGCCCGCAGGAGAATTGGATGTAGGCACGTCCTATCTCTTTCTTGTTGCCGAGGTTAGCGCAATTGCGCCACATGATGGGAGTCAGCGAAATTCAGCAGAGCCGGCGGTTATAATGGACGGAGCCTCTCTTCACGTCTCGGTGGTCCTGCCGTGTTTCAACGCCAGCGACACCCTGCGCGCGGCGGTGGACTCGATTCGGCACCAGACCCTTATCGAGTGGGAATGTATCATCGCCGATGACGGATCCACCGACGACTCGCCCGACATCGCCGCCCAAATCGCCACGAGGGACCACCGAGTCCGTCTCTTGCGTCTGCCGCACGCGGGTATTGTGCATGCGCTGCAGGCGGGCTGCGCGGAAGTGCGCGCTCCCTTTATCGCCCGGATGGATGCCGACGATATCGCCCTGCCGCAACGCTTGGAGAAACAGGTTCGGTTCATGCAGGCCCATCCCGATACCGCCTTGTGCGGGACACACGTGCAGATGTTTGGAAAGACGGTCAAAGCGGGCCGCCGCCGGTACGAACGCTGGCTCAATTCACTCGAGACCCATGACGACATCGTCCGCGAGCTGTTCATCGAATGCCCGATCGCGCATCCCGCGTTTTTCATGCGGCGCCAGACCTTCGAGCGGGTGGGCGGCTACGAAGACCATGGCTGGGCAGAGGATTACGACCTGTGTATGCGTTTTTTCCTGGAGGGCGCGCGGTTTGGTATGGTCCCTGAACCTCTGCTGCAATGGCGGGAGTCTCCCGACCGCCTGTCAATGAGGGCCAAGCGTTACGACCCGACCCGTTTCCGCGAACTCAAGCGCGCCTATCTCCTACGCTCCTACCTCGCCAACCGGCCGCGGTTTCACCAATGGGGCGCCGGGGAAGTCGGCAAGCTCTGGTTGCGCGAATGGAAAGGCTTACAGCCCGAAGCCGTCATAGACATCAACCCGCGCAAGATCGGTCGTGCCATTCACGGGGTACCTGTAATCGCGCCCAATGATCTTCCCGGGCCTGACGAGACATTCATTGTTATTGCCGTGGGAGCACCCGGCGCGCGCGATGAGATTCGCGCGTGGCTGGCGCCCCGCGGATACGCCGAGTTGCACGACTTTCTCTTTGTAGCGTAAGGTCTGGCTATGTAAACTCGGATATTTCACAGCTTCTTAATGGCAGGCGTCTGAGTTTTACGCAAACGGTTCTGCATGAATGGATTGCGATTCTCAGATGCCGTAGGCTGATGTGAAATATCCCAAGACAATCTGTGGCCAGAAAGAACATGTGCTTTTTTCGTAACCCAAGTCTGCACATTTCTCGTCAACTCAGAAACACCTGGGTTGGTGAGAAATGCGCGTTAACCCCGTGGCCAACGGAAACGTTATAGCTGTGAATTCTGATGCGAACAGAGATTGGGCCAGTCAGAATGACGACGCGCTGGCCTTGGCGGTAAAGGCCGGCGAGCGTTCGGCCTACGACGAATTGGTCCGCCGCCATCAGGCACGCGTGTTCGCCGTGGCCTACCGGTTTGCGTCAAACCGCGAGGAAGCGCTGGATATCGCCCAGGAGGCCCTGTTCAAGGCGTATCGCAAGATACACTCGTGGGAACCCCGAAGCGGTTTCGTGCCGTGGCTGATGCGCCTGACAACCAATCAGGCCATTGACCACCTCAGGCGCAATAAGCGGCGCAAAACCGTACAGTTGACGGACGAGTATTCCGGCGATAGCACGGGCGTTCCGTTGGAGCGTCAGCGCCCGCAGCCCGAAGCGGCCGCGCGCGCACAGGAGATTGACGGCCATGTGCAGCGCGCGCTCGGGGTGTTGTCGGACGCGCAGCGCCAGGTGTTTGTGTTGCGGCACTATGAAGGGCTTCAGCTCGCCGAGATTGCCGAGGCCCTGGGATGCAGCGTAGGCAGCGTCAAAGTGCATTTGTTCCGCGCGGTGCGAAAGCTCCGGCGCGAACTCGAGGATATCGAGCGGTTCTGACGCGGTGCGGCCAGGGTAGCGCGACGGACCAGAAGGATCGGGGATGACAGGAATATGCTGAGAAGACGCACGGTAGAAAAGCTGATGGCCCAGGCGCTCTACGAACCGCTTTCCGAGCGTGACGCCGCGACGCTCGAGTCCCACTTCGCCAAATACCCCGACGCGCGAGAAGAGTTCGAAGCGATGCGGCGTTTTGTCGAAACCGTACCATCGGCTCCGCCGCCCTTCGACACCGATCTGCTGCCCGCCGTGCGGGTGCGCATCGAGGAAGAGGCCGCCGTACCGCCAAGACCCCTTTGGCTGCGCCCCGCCATCTGGGTTCCCTCCGCGCTTGCCGTGGCGAGTATCGTTGTAGTGCTGGGCCTGTTGGGGCCGGGAATGAACCGAGATGGCGCCCGCACGGGCGATCAGACCGCCACAACACGCGAGGATTCCCCTCTGAGCAGCGCCCTCGAAACCGCACGTGATCGCGTGGCGCATGCGGAGTATGCCGAGGCCTACCGGGGCTTGGCCAATGCCCTCGAACATAACCCGCAAGCCCCGAGCGCCGGTGAGGCGCAGATGCTGCTCGCGGATATCGCTTTTGCGCATCTGCGCTGGTATGACCGTGCATACGAAGATTACGAGTGCCTGTTCAGCGATTACCACCAGGCGTGGCTCGGAAGCCCCGCTTATGTGCGCGATCGCCGGGACCTTCTCGCCGAGGCCCGGTTGGTGGAATTCCGCTCGCTGCACGATCTCGATGCCGCCCGTTCCAACAGGCTTGATCCGATGGGGGCGCTCGAGCGCGTGATTGCCGCCTATCCCGACCAAGCCTATGTGCGGTCGCAGGCCGCCCTCGAGATGGCCAAACACATCATTGCCTCGGGCAATATCGATGCCGAAGCGCCCGATGCGCTGGTCCTGGCCTTACAGCATGTGCGGACACATACCGCCGACCCGATGGTGTCGGCGCAGCTCTCGTACCAGTTAGGCGAACTGTACGAATCGGAATACGAAGAATTCGACAAGGCCCGCGAGGCGTTCATCTATGCGTCGCGGCATCCGGCCCTCCAGCAGCAGGCCCGCTCGGCCCTCGCGCGCCTCGAAGCCGAGA
>SLSB01000377.1 GCA_007130675.1 Candidatus Hydrogenedentota bacterium
ACACACGAGAAGCGCGGGCACATGGCAGAGCGCCGTGAGCGGTTTTCCGATGTCCGCATAGGCCTGTATAAGGTCCATGCGGTTCAATGTTCGCGCCGCGTTCAGTGCCGCCTTTTCTTCGGGGGTCTTCATTTCAGTCTCAAAATGATCGCACAGGCCCAGATACAGCTTGGCCGTGGCCGTCCGGCCCTGTTTGCTCCAGACGCCCACGCCTTGACGGTAGGCCGCCATCTTGTCGGGCATGCAACCTATCGGTCCGCTGCGCGAACACCACACGAACAGCGGAATGTCGCCGACAGGCGTATGCTTCAGCCATTCGAGGAACCGCTCATCGATTGCGCCGCGCCGCAACATGAACGAGCAGGTATACACCGCAAACGCGCCGATGAGATAATCGAACTCCAACGTATCGCGTTTCGGAAATGCCTGACTTGGCCCGAGCGGTGTTCCATCTCTGTCTATTACTTCGACCTGGGTGCATACACCGGAGAAATCGGGGTGGGCCTCGAGAAAATCCACCTGCCGCTGAAGTTTGAGCGGGTCGAGCCAGTAATCGTCTCCCTCGCACAGCGCGATATAGTCTCCCCGGCATTCCTTCAGTGTCTGTAAGAGGTTGAAGTTGCCCGTGGGCTGCCCCCCGTGATAAATCACGTCTTTGCGCTCTCTCAAGAAGAGCCGCACCTTTTCAGGATGATTGTCGGCATACCGGCGGCAGATCTCGCGCGTACCGTCGGAGGAATCGTCTTCGCCCAAGCAGATTTCGATCGGAAAATCTGTTCTCTGGGCCAGAATGCTGTCAAGGCATTTCTCGACATACGGCGCCTGGTTGTAGGTGATCACACAGACGCTTACGACAGGCATGACCTCGTCTCTTTCCGTTGTGTCAGGCATGGTTCAGAAATATCCATTCGCTGCATGACGAAAGCACCTCGTGGCACCGCGAATTGAGAACGGTTTTCACAGATAGGTTTCTCCCGCCTGACGTTTGCGGATCACTCTTGCCGGAGTTCCGTAAGCCACAACAAACGAATCAACGGGCTTCGTAACCAGCGACCCCGCACCGATGACCGAGTGTTCACCAACGTGCACGCCATGAATTAGAACCGCACCGATGCCTATGGCCGCATGCTCGCCGATATGGCAGTTGCCTCCGGTCGTCGCGCCAGGCGCCAAACTCGAGAAGTCTCCCATCGTTGAATCGTGGTCCAGAGAAGCGTTGGTGTTTAGAATGCAGAAGCGCCCCACCGAACAACATGGATTAATGGCTGCCCCCGCCATGACCACGGTTCCTTCGCCAAGGGAAATCTCGGCTGCCATGGATGCTTTCGGGTGGATGGCGCGGCAAAACGGCAGATCTGGGCATATTTCCGCAATCCGCGCCGCCACTTGTGAGCGAACGAAGTTATCGCCAATAGCGATGATTGCTGCGTTGATGGGATGAGTCTTGAGCAGTGAGGGGAGGTCTTCCACGCCGCCCAGGACCGGATACCCCAAGGTCTCTTCGCCTTTCTCACGGCAATGGTCAAGCAGTCCACATATGCCGTATCTGCCTTCTTGCTGTATGATGTCGATGATGACTTTCGCGTGCCCTGACGAACCGATGATTACGATGCTGTCCACTTTTCCCTGTTGACTCCCAAGGGTTCCGTCCCTGACACAAGATCGTTCAGACAATCGCCGCCGGTTTCGTCTCGAGGCGGTATCCCCGGTGCTACCTCCCTGGCCGGGCGTGTTCGGCGATTGCGTTCACGACCCGATCCACATTGGCCTCTCCCAAGTCCGCGTAAATGGGCAGACAGATAATCTGGAGCGAGCGTTTAACTGCCTCGGGCAGTTTGCCGGGCGCGGCGCTGGGCAGATTGCGATAGCTCGGCAGATGACTGAGCAGCGGGTAGAAATAGCGCCGTCCATAAATGCCCAGCGTCTTGAGCGTCTCGTAGAGTGCGTCACGGCTCATGCCGTAGGCCGTCTCGTCCACAAGTATCGGAAAATAGCAGTGGTTGCAGGCGATCTCCGGCTGGTCCTCGATGCACGTGATACCGGGCACTCCGCTCAACCCCTCTCGATAGCGTTGGGCGAATTCTTTACACGCGGCAATCTCCGCGTCGATGGTCTTGAGCTGCAGCAATCCCCAGGCTGCCTGCAGTTCGTTCATCTTTCCGTTGATGCCCGGCGCGACCACGGTGGTCTCGTCGGCAAACCCGAAGTTGCGCAGGTAGTCGATGCGTTCCTGCATCTTGGGATCGTGTGAGATCAGCGCGCCCCCTTCGATGGTGTTGAATATCTTGGTGGCATGAAAGCTCAGTACGGAGAGATCGCCGAAGTTGAGCACCGATTCGCCATGAACCCGCACCCCGAACGCATGCGCGGCATCGTAGATCACCTTCAGTCCGTAGATATCGGCGATGTGCTGAATGCGTTCAAGCGCGCAGGGTATGCCGTAAACATGGACGGGCATGATGGCCGTGGTGTTGGGCGAAATGAGCGACTCGACTTTTTCGGGATCGATGTTGAACCCGCCGGGCTCGATGTCGCAGAACACCGGCATGCAGCGGTTCCAGTAAATCGCGTGGGTGGTGGCCGGAAACGAGTATGGGGTTGTGATTACCTCGCCGGTGATGCGCAGGGCCTGCAGCGCTGTCTGCAACGCAATAGTGCCGTTGCAAAACAAGGAAACGTGGGGGACCCCGAGGTGCTCGGCGAGAGCGGCTTCAAACTCGTCGTGGAAGGGACCCTTGTTCGTCAGGCGCCGGGATTCCCAGATCGATTCCAGGCTCGCCACAAAGTCTTGCAGCGGAGGCAACGTCGGACGTGTTACATAAATGTTCTCTGGCATGCCTGTTTCCCGTTCCTTGCAGTGACCCGCGCGGCGGTCACAGGGCCTAAGTATAACCCCACGCGCCCGAGCATGGAAGCGCGCCAAATGCCTTTCCAGTCGCAGGATACACCCGATGGTGCGCAGAAAGCCGGGAAACCTTCCCGATAGGGTGCTGAACGTGTACTCCGCAGGGCACGTCTGAGGTCGTTCCTGCACGGGTTGTGGGCAAAGCGCACGTTTGACTGATTACAGGAGCGTCTGAAACTCGTCTTCGTCGAGACCGGATTGGCGAATGATGGCCTTCAATGTCCCGCGCGGCACGTCACGGGCGTGCATAGGCACGGTCACCAGAATTTCACGGACCGGGTGCCATAAAAAAGAGGTGGCTGCCCCTCTGGCGGCGCTGTTCAAAACCGCCTTTCTTCAAGGCAGCGACAATTTCTCGCGGAGTGAGTGACGGAAGGCGGCTCATGCGACCGCGGGCGATTTGACTTGGATCAGGGTGTCAACGGGGCCAGTGATAGGCTCCTCGGGGATGGATCTTCCTTGTTCCGCGAGAACCTCAAGATAACCCTCGATGGCCTCCTGTGCCATGGCAAGTGCGTGGCGGTAATCTTTGCCCCACGTAACACAGCCGGGCAGGGCCGGCACGGTAACCGTGAAACCGCCTTCAGGTTCCGGTTCAAGGTGAATCTTGTATGTGTATTCCTTCATGACTAGACAGCCTGCTCCATGCAAGACAAGTATACCAGAGACATTCAGGGCGGTAAAAGGCACTCCTTTGGAATGCACTCTTGCTTGCCGGCAACGGGGCGCGCGACTGAAAATGCTGCACAGCACGGGGAGTGACCCTCGGTGATGGCCGGGGAATGGTGTTCACAACCGCCGATTCCCGCCAGGAACAGGGCCTTTTCAACCGAGCGTTTCCGTTTGCACGATCGGGCGGATGGCCACGGCGGATAGTGCATAGCACAGCAGGGCAATGAGCACGGCGAGCGGGAATCCGAAATGCACCGAACTGGCCGTGGCCAGGGTGGC
>SLSB01000170.1 GCA_007130675.1 Candidatus Hydrogenedentota bacterium
TCGTCTATGGTGATAATTCTATCTTGCCGGGGTATAGACAATTGCTCAGGATGAAGGCGCAGGTTCTCTTGCACGTTTGGAGGCCATGGGTGAAGGAGCTTCGTATGAACCTCTTCAACTGTTTCTTCAAGGGTGCAAGGAAAGAGATGCCGCGGGAGCGGCCCGCACCCGGCCTGTTTTCAGGCTTCGGGGAATTCCTGGGCGTATTTCCGAATCCATTCCATGGCGGCCTGTTGGCCGGATAGCTCGCGGCCCTCGCGTTCGCGCACTTGGCGGCGGTAATGTTCGATGTGGCAGATCTGCTCGACCATGCGGGCCTGATAGACTTTATCGGGCTCGACGAATTCGAGGCCGATATCGAAATGGCCATTGATGGGCCGGCACCACGCCACCCGGGCCCGGAACTCGAAGGCCGGGTTGACCACGGGGATCGAGACCTTGAGAAATTCACCTTCAGCGACCTCGTGTTCTGATTCAAAGGCTAGACCGCCCAGACCGATGTCTCTGAGACGTCGCGCTGCTCCCGGAGGGAATGTTGCTTCCTCGTGCTCGATCTCGAGGGGGATGTCCGATGGGTGGCGTATGAATTGGCGTTTCTTCATAGCTTCTTCCTCGTGGCAGATGCCGTCATGATACTCCAGAGGTCCAGTTCTGCCCCAGATTCCTATGCAAACAACTTTCGCGCATAGGCGAAGTCTTCTTGTATAAGCCGGTTCAACGATGCGTGGTCCATATACTCAGGCGTGAGACAGATGATGCCTCGCCAGGCGCGCTGCCCGAGTGCTTCCGCGACACGCGGCCACGAGGCCATGCCCTGTCGGCCGGACGTCCAGTAGCTCACCCATTCGACATCTTCGGCCTCGGGTCCGTTGTGGCGGATCCAGAAAGCGTTCTTGAGATTCACCATACGCAGATAGGGCGCGAGCATTTCGATGGCGAATTCGGGCTGATCGGTTCCCGCTATGGCTTCGTGGGCCGCGTCCCAGACCGCGCACACGTGCTTCGGGTCGAAATCCTTCAGAATGTGCAGCAATTCGCCGGCATTCGCGATGAAGCGTCCACGATGGTTCTGTACACCAATGGCGACGTTGTGCTTTTCCAGAGACGGTACAAGCCTCTCGTAGTCGCGCCGCGCGGCATCGACCGTTTCGAGATATCCCGCGTCTTCGGGTATTGGAACCATCACGCGGACAATCGGGATCCCCGCTTCACCGGACGCGGCAATGGTCGGTTCGTCGGCCGGGCCAGCCACGCTGAAGATCTCGATGCCGCTCTTAGCGAGTTCCTTCGTGGCCCTGGGAAGTTCCTCGGTCACGTTATCGGGCGTGATTTCGAATCCGGGGCGGACCGGCACCTCGACACCGTCGAAGCCCAAGCCCGCTACGAAAGGCCCCAATTCCTCAGCGGGTACGTTCCAGTGCTTTGTGAACAAGGAAAAACGATACGAGACTTCCTTCATGTTCGCGTCTTTCTTGGCCAAAGGCTTACGGTCCTAAACGCCTTCTTGGGTGTCTGGTTTCGGAAGTTTTCGCTTGACGGCGTCCACGCGATAGCCGAATCCTGGTCCCGAAAGTGTGTCTAGCCCCACGCATCCTTCGCGGCGCTGGTACAGTCCCGGATGCACCTTCTGCTCGGGGAGCGACGCTTCGGGGTAAAACTGCATGCCGTTGGTCTCGACGCCCATGATGGTGCCGGCGTGCGCGGCCAGAAGCACATGGGGAATCTGTGCCAGCATGGGATTGGTGAGGTCCTGCACCATGAGGGTCATGCCGTGGGCTTTGGCCCAGCAGAGAGTGAGCAAAGCGCCCGTCTGGGTCTTGCAGGTCTTGAGGGCCACGCCCGTCCAGCCCAGCGAGCGCCCCAAGCGCACCAGCCGCCAGTCGTGGGCGCTTTCGTCCATGAACAAGGGTTTTCGGGCGGATACGCTGTGGACGTGGATGCGGTTTTCTTCGAGTTCGTAGGGGAAGGGCTGCTCGACATACAGGATCATGCCGTAGATGCGCGGATACTCGGCCACGAGCTGGTCGAGGATGCTGTTGACATACGCAGGGTCCGTTACGGTGCAGTTGAAGTCGGCCGTGAGCCAGTCCACGCCCTTCTCTTGTGCGATGCGGCCGATTTTGACCAAGCGGTCGTAGTCCCACGCGGCGTCGTTGCCGCGCAGCTTGACCTTGAGGCATTTCAGGCCGTCGCGTTCGATCCAGTCGCCGAGGAGGACGGGGTAGCCGTCGTCGGGTTCTTTGCCCGTCAGCTCGCTTTCATCGAGCGGGTCGAGACCGCCCACGAGATGCCACGCGGGGAGCTTGTCGGGCCGGGGCAGCACAAAGAAATCCGCGGGATACGCCCCATAGAACGAGACGTCCGCCTCTTCGGCCGGTTCCAGGAAATGCGAGAGGTCGCAGTTCATATACTCGCGGGTGTAGGTATCGTAGACGGGCGCGTTATTCAAGATTCCGTAGGCGTCGTGCACGGCGATGTCGAACGCGGAACAGCACACCAGCGCCGCCAGCCAGGGCATGGGCTCCTTTTTTTTGCGTTCGCTATTGAAGGCGTGCCAGAGTTCATTCAATTGCGTTTCGATGAAGGCGTGACCGATCTCGATGGGATGCCCGATAACGTGAAACTCCGCCCACGCCTTTGCCAGCCGGCGGCACAGTTCGCGCAGGGCCTCTTCGCGTTCATCGTACGACAGGCTGCTGGGCCAGACCCACGTGACGCTGAGCGGCGTTTCGCCCCAACCTTCCGCGCTCTTTCCCTTGGCGTTCTCGACACGGACCCGTACGCGGGCGCACGACACATGCGTCAGGGTTTCTTTCCCGAATTTCAGCGGGACCCGCGTCTCGACGGGCAGGAAATGCAGTGCAGCGCCCTTGCAACGGACATCGGTTATTTTTGACATATCCTATGCTCCCCATGATTTTTCAGAAAACACAACCATTTTTTGGGCGGCCCTAACGCCTCGCCGCCATTGTAACGGCAATGTTCGGCTCATGCCAATTGACATCGGAACGCTTGGCGTGCCCCCGCCGGTCCAATCAAAAGCGTTCGATCAATAACGCTGGCAACGGACATGCGGGCAGCGCTTGGCTGTGACGTCCGGCATCCCGCGCAACGCGGGACCGGACGCTACAGCTTGCCGCTGATTGGGAGCGTGGTACCCTTGCCCGGCAAGACAAACCATACCTGATCGGGCCGATCCGTCGGATCCGTCCGATCGGTCTATGGGTGTGGTGCGGGCTCTTGGAGAAATGCCGCCTACATCACCAGCTCTTCTCGATCCGCATCGAAGCGCACGGTCTTGCCTTCGCGCAGAGAGAGATACCCCATGGACAGGGCGACCTGCGTGTGATAGGCCCGTTCGGCCGGGCTTTGCGTCTCGGGATCACCGGCGCGCACGCATTCCACGAATTTTCGGAGGAATTCGCCCATGTTTTCCCCGCCCTCGACAGGATACCGGGCAGCTTCCCTGCTTGACGTGTTCGATGCATCGAACACGATCTCGTTGCCTTCGAGGGTGAGCGTGCCCTCCCATCCGCGCAAGACGGGGACTCTTCCGGGCGCGCCGCGGTAGCCGGTGCCCTGGTGGGCGTTGCCCTGAGTGCCCAGGACGGCGCAGGTAATGCCTTCGGGGTAGTCCACCAGCATGTTAAACGTGTCGGGCACCTCGCGCTCGATCTGTTCGTTCGGGTTTTCTTGTTGCGTTATCTCGAGGGGATAGCGGTAGATACCGCCCGTGCCGACGGCGTAGGCGGGGGCCTTGAGATCGAAGGCCGTCGTGACGGGGGTAAACGAATGGGGATAGAGATCGGTGCTCGGGCCGCCCGCGTAGTCTTCATACATCCTCCAGCGGAAGAA
>SLSB01000473.1 GCA_007130675.1 Candidatus Hydrogenedentota bacterium
GTGCTGTGACCGGGGCCGCAAAGTTGGAGACTTGCGGCCGGATGAATGTCGCGGCCAGGAAACCGCGACATAGCGGAGCACGCGATATGCGCGATAGCTCCCATAAATCCCATGCCTCCCATAAGGTTTCCCACCCGTCGAGACGATCGTCTGCGGCCGTTCTGCCCGGGGCCGCGCCGTTTGCCGGGCATCGCGAGAAAACACGGCGGACTGTGGTAGACTATGTGGCATAACAGTCTTAAGAGGTCTGTGTGAGGAATCCGGTCGCATGCAATCACCCGAAACAAGTGCGCTGAACACTGGTGGAGCCGCGAGCGCGGTCATCCGAAAAGCCCATTTAGCCGATATGGCGGCTGTAAAGCTGCTGATCGATGACGCGGCAGGCGATGATGCCGTATTGCCTCGGACACTCATCGAGTTATGCGAGAATGTGCGTGATTTTCACCTCTACGAGCACGATGGCCAGATCGTGGGATGCAGTGCCCTTCATGTTGACATGCAGAACCTGGCGGAAGTGCGGTCGTTAGTGGTGCGCGAGGGCCGACGCGGCTCGGGGATTGGTTCGGCGTTGGTGCGCGCCTGTCTCGACGAGGCGCGCGGCCTTGGCGTCGAGAAGGTGTACGCGCTCACGCGGTCCCCCAGGTTTTTCGAGCGCGAGGGTTTCACGATCATTGACAAGCACGATCTCCCGAGCAAGGTGTTTCGGGATTGCGTGCGATGTCCGAAGTTTCCCGATTGTGATGAGACGGCGGTGAGCTACACAATAACCACGGGTTAGCAGGTGGAAGGCACAGAATATGGCAGATGACAAACAGCTGGGATTCCTGGGTTTCGGCAACATGGGGCTTGCGATTGTGCATGGGCTGATCGCTCGCGCGACCATGGGCCCCGAGCACATGACGGTATTCGACGTCGATGCGTCGAGACGGGCCGAGGCCGAGGGGCTTGGCATGAAGAGCGTTGCGTCAACCGAGGCGCTTGGGCAGGCCTGCGACGTGCTTCTGGTGGCAGTTAAACCGCAGAACGCCGCCGAAGCCCTGAAACCGCTTGCGGGGATTCTCGAACCGCGCGTGTTGGTCATTTCGATCTGCGCGGGTCTGTCAACGGCGTTTTTTCGTGAGCAGTTGGGCGGTGATTTCCGGGTGATCCGGGTTATGCCCAACACACCCGCGTTGGTCGGTGCGGGGGCGGCGGCCCTTGCCGTGAGCGACAACTGCAGCCCGGACGATCTCGAATTGGCAACCGGCATTTTCGAATCGGTGGGTTTGGTGCAGGTCGTGCCGGAAAGCGCCATGGATGCCGTGACGGCTTTGAGCGGCAGCGGCCCGGCGTACTTTTTCTACATGACGGAGTGCCTGGTGCGTGCGGCCCAAGAGGAGGGTCTTACCGCGGAACAGGCCGCCGAACTGGCCAAACAGACGTTGCTGGGTGCTGGACGCCTTCTCGCGGAATCGGGCGAAGCCGCGGCCGTATTACGAGAGCGTGTGACTTCGAAGGGCGGTACGACCGAGGCCGCGTTGCGCACGTTTATGGACAGAGGGTTTGAAGAAACCATCCGGGCAGGCGTCGCCGCGGCAGCAGCCCGGTCCCGGGAGTTGGGCCGCTAATATGGAAAAACCGAACGAAGAGGCAGGAAACAAGGGCAAAGACCGCATGATTGCCGACGCGCTGGGTGAGAATATTGCCATCACCCCCAGCGACATCTACAACCAGGATTTCAAACGCGTCCTCTTTGGGTATGATCCGCAAGCGGTGGATGCCTTTCTTGAACGCACCGCGGACATTCTCGAGCGCCTTCTCGGGCAACTGCGCCACGTGCGCGAAAAGATTGACGAACAGCGCGGCACTATCGACGAATACCGCGAGATCGAGAAGACCCTGCGCACCGCCCTGGTCAGCTCACAGAAGTTCAGCGAGGACATTCTGGCGTCTGCTAAGCGCGAGGCGGAGTCGCTGATCGAGGAAGCCCGCCTCGCCAAAGCCCAGGCGCAGATCGCCGCCGCGAAACTGCCGCGGAAACTGGTGCGGGACATCCACGTGCTCGAGCAGCAACGCACACGGTTGCGCCGCGAGATCATGGCGATTCTGGACACACACAAGAGCCTGCTGGACAGCCTGGTTCCCGAAGAAGATGCGTCTCCTCCGGTCGGCTTCTTCGATGCCGGGGCCGATAATGGCATCGCTGACGGGGATGAAGATACCGAGCTGCCAGTCGTCAATATTGCTGACGAGAACGACGATTCCGATGAGGATTCCAGCGCCGGCGCATCCGCCGTATTTGGGATTCCCGCTGCCCCTGCCGACGAAACCGGTGAGGGTTCGTTGCAGGAGGCTCAGGAGGATTTCGAAGCGCGGGAAGCCTCCGCTCATGCGTCTGGAGTAGACGAAGCGGACAAGGCCGGTTTGGAACCCGACCCGCCCGCGCAGGATCCATCTGAAGAGAAAGCGGCCGCGGATGATGTTGAGCCGCCCAAGGAGGATGCCGCACCGTGATCACAATGGTGTTGCTATTGGCCGTCGCTACGGCCGAAACAAATGAGGTGGACGCATTTTTCGAAGAATTCGCCGCACATCGGGATGCCATCCGGGTGGTGCGGGCACGGGTCCACCACGAGAATGTGACGCCTGACGGCGTGTTCGAGGCCGAGGGGACGCTGCTCTACGCCGCCCCGCGCCGCATCGTGTTCCGGTACGATGACCCCACGGTTACGGATCTCCTGATCGACCAGCTTCGCCTGTACCGTTTCGATAAGGATCTCGAGCAACTGCTCATCGACCAGCTCGAGGACGATCCGGCGACCGAGGCGCTCTATCTCGGTTTTGACAGCGATTTGAGACGATTGCGCGAGGCTTTCGAGGTAAACCTGTTTATTCCCGAAGCCAGGGAAGGTGCTGTCCAAGGCATTCTCTTGCGGCCCAAGGATCCAGAGGACGATGACGAAGTGGCCCCAGCGGCGGTATTCGAGGAAGTGTATCTGTATTTGCGCGAGGACGATTATCTTCCCACGCGCGTCATTGTGGTCAATGATGCCCATTCACATGTTGAAATGCGTTTCTCGGATTACGAGGTCAACAGTCCTATCGAACCCGCCGAAACGCAGTTCTTTCTCCCCGAAGGCACGGTGATTGTCGAGAACCAGGAGTTTTTTCACCAAGCGCCTGAAGGCGGCCTGATGCTGCCCCGGGACCCGATCATTCCTGAATTGCCCGAAGCTGAAGAGTATGAAGAAGATACCGAGGAGAACTCAGCTCCGTGAAGCGCATCGTGCTTGCATCGGCCTCTCCACGCCGGCGGGCCCTTCTGGCCGCTCTGGGACTCGATTTTGATGTGGTCACCAGCGGTGCGCCCGAAGTGGACGACGGCCTTCCCCCGGAAGATTTGGTGGTGACCAATGCGTGTGTGAAGCGCGACGAGGCAGCGCGGCAGCTCGCTGGACCGTCCCTGGTGATTGGGGCGGATACGCTGGTGTTTCTTGGTCAGCAAACCCTGAGCAAACCCATCGATCTCGATGCGGCCCGGGCCATGCTTGGGCGCCTCTCGGGGCGCACCCACACGGTGATAACGGGTGTGGCGCTCGTGGACACCGGAAGCGGCGCCATGGCACAGGGATACGAGCGCACCGAGGTCACCTTTCGCGAGCTCACCGCCGAAGAAATCGACCATTTTGTGCACGCCTGCCAACCTGTGGACCGAGCAGGGGCCTACACGGTTGACGGCCCCGGCAGCCTGCTCGTGGCGGCATACTCGGGCTGTTATCAGAACGTGCTCGGCCTGCCGATCGTCCGGCTTGACCTTCTGATGCGCAAGCTGGGTTACAGTCTCTTCGAATTGATGGACCATTCGCGCGCGGA
>SLSB01000638.1 GCA_007130675.1 Candidatus Hydrogenedentota bacterium
CGCGCGGTGGCCCAGGAATGGCCGCGTGCCGCTAGTCATCCGGCAATCCTTCCATCTCCGCACGCACCGGCGCCAATGCCTGCCATCGCTGTTCGAGAAGGTCGAAGTCGATGTCTTTGCGCAACATCAGATTCTGGACCGCCGCGTTGAGGTTGTCTACCTGCCAATCCATGAACTCGGCATGATCGATGCCGTCATTGAGGTACAACTCGAGCATCCGCAACTGAATGTCCGAGAATTTCAAATCGAACGTGTAGGTCCATTTAGTCGTGGTATACCGCCGCTCGAGAATGTCGGCGAACGGTTGGAGCGACGGCAGCACCGGCACGCCGATAATATTGGGAAGCAGCGACGCATATTCGTTGACGATACGCTCGTAATTCTCGGGCACCGTCAAAAACTGCAGCAGAGCAATCACGCGTTCGAGCCGTTCAGACGTGGCCGGGTCACCGGTGTCCTGGTAAGCGCTGTTGGTCACCTCGTACTGCGTGCCTGCGCCCCCGATGACGCACATCTCGGTATCGGATGCAAAGCGAGACGTTTCACTGGTGAATCTCGGCAGGTAGAACACACCCCACTCGAACTCGAGCTGGCGGTCGCCGCTCAACCGGTACGTAAACGGCGTGGACATCCACACCATGGCCGCCTGTTGCGTGACAAACTCACGCGCTAGGTCTACTCCGGCAAGATTCTGGTTGCAGTATTGCCGCAATTCATAAAGGTGCTTCCACAGCTCGTTGTAGCGCGGATCATCGTACGTAAAGAAGCCCTTTTGAAACAGGAAACAGATTTCGTCCCAATCGAGATAGCCCTCGAGGTATTGCTCGCGCACAGGATCATGCACGAGATCAATGCCAGGCAGAAGGCCGTAGTAAAGCTGATCGAACACCAGGTCAACGGCCCAGTCGTTAAAAAAGTGGCGGTTCATGAGCAGCGGGATGTAGCCCGCGGCCTCGATCTTTTCCATGGAATCGAGCCACTCGTCCCACGTCTCGGGGGGCGTGATGCCCACTTCGCGGAATATGTCCTTGTTGTAGAAGATGCCCGTCTCGACCATGTCGAAGCTGATGCAGTAATTGAGATTGTCGGGCGCGGCTTTTCCCCGGCTGATGGCCTGGTACTTAAACATGTCCCACCATTGGTGGTACCCGGGCAGCGACGGGTCGCCTTTCTCGCGGATGAAGGGGTTGGGCGCCTCGAGGTAGGGATCGAGCGGCACATACCACCCTTTATGCACGTCGACCCACACGTCCTCGACGTTGACCATGACAATGTCCGGTGCGTTGCCGCTGCTGAGCTGGGTTACGAGGTACTCGCGCACACCGGGCACCGTGACCAGGTCGACCCGGGTATCGGGAAACAGTGCCTCGAAATCGCGGACGACCTCAGTCATCCCCTCGAGCGGTTCGCCCAACCCGAACGGCGTCGTACCGGGCATGTACTGATGCCCCGGCACGAACCGGATAACGTGCTTGACGCCCTGGTCGTTGTCCCGGCGCTCGGGCATACCGGTGACCCGGTCGCCATCGGGCGGCGGCCAAAGAAGCCACGTGCCGGCCGCAACAATCAAGGCCAACGTTACCCGCCGGAAATATGTCCAGAAGTGAGCCATGCCGGTCCATATAATATACGATACGGAGACCAAAACGCAGCCCAACACCTGACAAGACCTGACGAAATCTGACGAGCACCCTGCCTATAACCGAGAAGCGCCCCGCACCCACCGCCCCGCGCCGCCGCTAAGTGAAAGCCTCCCAGCGAGTTACCCTTCACGAAGAAGACTGCGTTGAGTTCCTGATTCAGCGCCCGGCCTTGCGTCGGCTGCAATGATTTTTCGGACGTAGCACCCGGCCCTGTGCAGGACGTCACGTTTTAGCCTGACGCCTCGGCCGGGGCATCGGTGGCGGAGGCTGAGTTGCCTCGGTGCGCTTGTTCCCGGCTCGGGGGCAGCAAGGATGGCTAGAAATCGTCCTCGTCTTCTTCTTCACCGGCGGGTCCCAGATTGGCTACGTCTTGACCGGCAATTTCCAAAACCTCTTCGGCCGCGAATACCGGGCACCCCACACGGGTAGCAATGGCGATTCCGTCACTTGGCCTCGAGTCAATACGCAGCACTTGTTCGACCTGACCATCGAGCGACTGCTGTTCAACATTCAGGTGCGCATAGAAAGTCTCATTTTCCAGCTTGTAAATGGTCACCGACTTCAACTGGCCGCGAAGGCCCGCCAACACATTGCAGATCAAGTCATGGGTCATTGGGCGGCCGAGGTCTTGGTGAAACATGCCTGTATGGATTGCCTGGGCTTCGGCCCGCCCCACTACAATGGGCAGTACGCGGTCCCCGTGTCGCAGCAACACCACAGGCGGGTGTTGCTCTCCGGTCAAACTCACCCCAAGAATATCCATTTCAAGCATGGCGGCCTCCTTTTTGCACCCTATTGACAAACCGCTGCACTGCGAAGCATCTTGCGCGGCTCCCCATGCAACCGGCGCTGTCCGCCGTGAGCCGCGAACCGTTGCGCCGGTCCAGCTAAATCGCAGCCGCGCACCATTCGAGTGTAAGCGCGCCGAACCGCGCTGTCAACTGGGCGATGTGAGCGCCTTCAGGGCGGTATATACCGCGGGGTCATCTTGGACACCATTAGATGGGAACGGGCATTTCTTGTAAAGAAAGGATAGACAACTGGATGGCCCCTGAGTACGGCCTGAAATCCAGTGTTCCATGTCTGCTATTTCGTAGTCCCTCTTTTTGCCTCTCGCATACTCGACGTCCAAAAGCCCTCTAGCGGCTTGCCAACGCCTTTCGCCGCCCATTTCCGCCCTCGGACTCGTATGCCCCGCCCAATCGCAGCCCAATCCCCCCAATAACTGACCTGACGCTTGGCGGGAAAATCTACGAGACGATTTGGGGGCACGTACGCATTCTATTCTTCAGCCAGACATATGACACGGCCGTCTCTAAGCGCCACGAATACTTTGCCTCCGGCCGCCGCCATACCGTCATGGACCGGGGAGGCCGGCAAGTCGATCTCGGCCCATTTGGCGCCGTCCTCTCGATTTATGATGCGCAGAAAGCCGCCTTCATCTATCGGATTGCCACGGTCATTCGGCCCGGCGACAAACAGTGCATTTTCCGCCACGAGCATCGCTTCCACCTGAGCAGGGGCTGGAATTTCATGAAGCCACTGCGGATTCTCTCCGTCTCGGGCTCGCGCCTCGATCCATCCTCCGCCCTCTACCTGGGGCCCCCTATCCACTCTCCACAGGTTATCTCCCACATCTAATTGGAAGGCATATCCAACGTCCGGGGAAAAAGCAATTATCTCGCCCCCGCTCTCACCCCAGGTCCACGAGGACTGATGTTTTCGCAACCCAATATCCAATCTAGTCCAGGATGTTTCAAAAAAACCGGCCTGGCCACTCCGCAGGTAAAGCACCCCTTCCGGATAGGTTACCATGGGCTGTGTCGCCTCGCTCCACACTCTTTCTCTTCCTCTTCCTGCTGTTCCAAAATCGACTTCCGATATTTCGCCCGTTTCCGCATCAATACGTTTGTTCATCAGGTAAACGTCCGCCCCGTCGGTGACCAGAAGATCGGGCTTGCCGTGACGGGCCTCGTAGGGTTCAATACGGCTGGTCCAAAGCACCTCGCCGCTGTCGGGCTCGAAGCCGTGGACCACCGCCCCGCCGCCTGCGTCCGCTGCACGCCCGGCCGCTGCAATCGCCACTCCGTTATGAACAAGCACGTTTCTGACCGGCCAGGCCGACTCCACCTGTCCGTAAGCCATGATGCGGCGGTCCGACGGAGCAGCGCGGCGGCGCCAAACGAGTTCTCCGTCGCTTCCGCGC
>SLSB01000078.1 GCA_007130675.1 Candidatus Hydrogenedentota bacterium
CTGAAAGCGCGGGACAATATTGAGACCTTCGGCCACAAGAGCGGCGCGGTCGGGAGATAGTGCCGCAGCGGAGAGACCCGGTCTTCGCAAGTGCTCGGGACAGTATACGCGCACGGCCCGCGCGGCGCGTGCCGTGCTTGGGACAGTCCCCTTCGCCCGCCGCTTCTGCGGCGCGATCATGACCGGGCAATTACGCTGGAGCCTTGATCCAACCGAACAAGTTCGCACTCTGTTCGAATAACAGACTCTTTTTCGCTTACCAGAAACTGAGGGACACCCCATAGACATAGGCCAGGCTGTAGTAAACGCCCGCAACCAGGAAGACGACGCCGGTGACGATTCGCACGACCCGCTCGACTTGGCTCAGGCGGTTGAACGCGCGGCCGACATGTTGCGAAGCGAAGGCGATCAGGAATGCGAAGACGATGACAGGCAGCGCCGTTCCAACCCCGTAGACCGTGGGCAGGACAAAGCGCGACTCACCGGTTACGGAGAGCGGGATCAGCCCACCGAAAAAGAGGCCCGCGGAGACCGGACAGAATGAGAGGGCGAACACGATGCCCAGCAGAAAAGACCACCCGGAGCCGCCTTTCGAGACTCGTTGCTCGAGTGTGCCCCCTGCGAGATTGAGCGACGCGGTGACATTCAGCAGCCCGAGCAGGAGCATACCGACTAGAATGAGCGCGGGGCCAAGGATCTGGTTCAGATACCGCTGCAGGAAACGCGCTATGTCGCCACTGGCCATCAGCCCTGCCATGATCACCACGCCCAGGACCAGATAGGCGGCGGTCCGGCCAAGGGTATAGAGCAGACCGGACAGCATCACTTGCCGCGTGCTGCCGACTTTCCTGCTGATGAATGAGATTGCGGCAATGTTGCTCGCCAGCGGACACGGGCTGATCGAGGTCAGCACGCCGAGCCACAGGGCCGAACCGAATATGAACCACGTCATTCGGAGGCACTCCGTTCCAGGTGTTCGAGCTGGGTTTCTATCCCGGCGCGCACGTAGGCCATGAACTCGTCCCTGTTGCGGGATTTCGTCCAGACCTCGTCCAGGCGTTCGAAGTCCGCTTCTTCTCCGTCTTCGAAGCGAACAAGGACAAGCGTGCTGGCGGCGATGTTGTAGCGCCTGGCGAAATCCGCGTCCCGCATGTAGTCCACGGACCAGTATTCAATCCTGCCGGACTCGAGCTGTTCCGCAAACTCCTCCTCGAGCAGTTCCTTCGTCAGCCACTCGATCTGGTTACATTCCCAACAGCGAAAGGTCATGTGGACCGAATAGACGGCTAATCGGTCGTTTATTTCGGCCTGTTGCATGCCCGAAGTCTGGCCGGCCAGTCCTACGACGGAGGGCGCCTGGGGCGCCGTCTCGCGCCCCAAGGCAAAGCCGATTGTTACGAAAACAAAAGCCAGAAGAATCCGGCTGAGCCACAGTCGTGCGTTCATAGTTGCTTTTTCCTGGCAAATTGCCTATGCCTCAACCCCGATTCGTGCGAGGTGCGATTCAATTTCCTCTTGGGACATCACTCCCGTGTGGCGGTGGAACTCCTCGCCGTCGGCATCGAAAAAAATGAGTAGAGGAATGCCCCGCACGCCGTAGCGCGAGGCGAGCACCTGTTCGTCGCCCACGTGGACATATACGACATTGGCCTTGCCTTCGTACTTCTTGCGGACAGCTTCGCGCGTCGGGACCATCATCTGGCAGGGAATGCACGAATCCGCGCCGAAACTGGCAATGGTTGGCCGGCCGCTGGCGCGTGCGCGGTCTATAACGTTGTCCCGGGCCAGTTCGGCCTGTTGGGCAACCCAGTGCGCCGCCACGGCAATGGGGATGCGCTCACCAGTGGTACGGATGTGCTGGTCCAGGGCCATTTGTTGCTTCTCCTGCATGAGGTGCTGGCGAATCTGCTCTTTGACCTCGGCCAGGGAGGCCGACCCGACCATCTCACGATTTTCCTCGTAGAACGCCTCAACCTCGGCGTCGCTCACGGGGGCCGTTCCTGCCACCTCGGCCAGGTACGACTGCAGCACGGTCCGTTCGTCGCCGCCTCCCAACTGCTGGAGGGCCTCCTGCATCAGGAGATCCTGGGTGACCACTTGCTCGAGGAGAAAAAAGCCGCTCTTGCTAAGCTGCTCGCGCATCTCGGGTGGGGACTGGGCCACCTGTTTCTCGATGTCATCCTTTGTGACATCAAGACCGCTGGTCTGAAGCACCACGCCCGTGGGCAGGTCGTCGACCAGCCGGGCATGCACAAGTGACGCCGACGCAAGACCGGGATATTCCTCCTCGATTGTCGGCCCTTCGGGGAAATCCATATGAACTGGCGCCGAGGCCTTCTCCGTCAGTGGTTCGGCGGGCGCGGCGGCTGTCGGCTGGTCCGCCGGACGGTCGGCGCAGCCCCCGACCAACAGAACCATAAACAGCCCGCAACACACGCGCATCAGAAGACGCTTTGTATCGACAAGTCGTGAAGCAAACGCGAGAAAATGCATAAGTAGCTCCTCTTGTTTCAGCTTTCCCCATCTCGGGAAACCTGTGTCCGAAAAATGCTTGGTCATGTTTGGGATTCTGTTAACTGTGCAGCAACAGGGCCAATTCGGCGACGCGCTGACCCAACCCCCGTGCCGTCACCAAACCAAATTCATCGCCCTCGATGGAATCGCCCTGATTCCAAAGTGTCGCCCCGATACGGCCCGTGGGGACACCGGTGCCGCAGATGACCACCTCTTGACCCATCATGGCGGATTGAATCGCGTGCACCGTGAGCTCTTGTCCGCCGTTGCGGACACCGCCCACGGCCAACGCCCCGGCAACCTTGTCGCGGAGTTCGAAACCGGCCGTGCGGAAGACGCCGCAGCGGTCGATAAAGGCTTTGCACAAGCCGCTCATGGTGTTGTAGTAGACAGGCGAGCCGACGATGATGCCGGCCACCGCGGGGTCGCGAAGTTTTTCGGCAATCTCGGGGAAGTCATCCACTTCGCCTTCGCGGAGAGGCAGGCCGGCAGCCACTTGCGCGGGGATGCTATAGTCGGCCAAGTCGATCAGCTCGGTCTCGATGTTCGGGTTGTGCTCACGTGCCGCATCGAGAGCCACGGTGACTCCCGCGGCGGTGGTCATCCCCCTGCGTGGACTGGAACTGAATCCGATTATCTTGATGCGGCCTTCCTGGGCTTGCGCGGATGCGTTCTGGCCGAGCGTGCCTGCTACCACCGCCGCGCCCGCGGCTCCCATCAATGCCCTGCGTGCGATCTTGTCTGACATGGCTGACTCTCCCTTGCTGTTACTTCGCCATTGTTTGCCCTACGCCAACAGTTGTTTCAGTGCGTCGACCGATGGCACGTTTCCGGACACTTTCACCTCGCCGTCGACCACCAGGGCAGGAGTTATCATAACGCCAAACTCCATGATTTTGGTGATATCCTTGACCTTCTCGATTTCGTACTCGATGCCGAGTGCCTGTGCGGCGGACTCAGCGGTTTCCGCAAGTTTCTCGCACTTGGGGCAACCTGTTCCAAGGATCTGGATTTTCATGGCTTTGCTCTCCTCATAGTCAGCATGTCGGGCATGTGCCGCCTCTCTTGATAAAGAAGGCGCCGCCCATTTCAGAAACCATTGCGCCGTATGTGTGCCGTCCACAAAAGGATTTTTGGCCTTCGAAGCGTGTTGCGGATTTCGGTAGCACACCCGGGAAAACTCGGTGCTTGCCGCAGTTGCTCTGACAATGCCTCAATTCGCTTGTATGCATGTTTCACCAAATAGCCAAGCTATGTCAAGTCTCATCGTGGGGGCGGAATCACCCCCAGATTGCCCCAAAGATTATTCCGCTTATCGTGGCAAATACTACGACCAAAATGCAGAAGACGACGGCCTTTTTCGTGCCGAGCACGCTTCGAATGACCAGCATATTGGGCAGGCTCAAGGCGGGGCCGGCCAGCAAGAGGGCCAGTGCGGGCCCTTTGCCCATGCCCGCGCCCAAGAGACCTTGCAGAATGGGCACTTCGGTGAGGGTTGCGAAATACATAAACGCCCCGGCCACCGAGGCGAATAGATTGGCTCCGATCGAGTTGCCGCCGACCAGAGACGCCACCCATTCCTCCGGGATCAGGCCTTCTTCGCCGGGCCGTCCCAGCAGCAGACCCGCAATCAGCACCCCCGCCAACAACAGGGGCAAGATCTGTTTGGCGAAGGTCCAGCTTTGTTCGAACCACGACTGCATCTCGTCCGATTCGGTCTGCGTGATCACGATCAGACCCAACGCGCCAAGCGTGAACGCCACGACGGGCCCGCCAGGGGCGAACAAGGCCGCGGGGATCACCAGGGCGGCTACGGCCGCGATTTTCCACCATGACACGCCGAACCAGAGCACGAGCGTTACCGCCAGCACCAGGGCCGATGCCCCGGTGAGCAGCCATTTGGCGGAAAAGACGGCATACCAGAACCCGCTCGAAGTATCAGGCGCGCCCCAGTTCGCGAACACCAGCACGGCGACCATCGAGGCGAAATACACGGCGTTCTGCCAGAGGGGCCGGTCGGTCTGCGGCTCGGGCATGGCCGCGGCAGCCTTGGCCTTCTCGAGTTCTTCGCGGCGGAAGATCAGGTGCATTGCCAGACCAATAACCACGCTGAACACAATGGCGCCGACGGCCCGCCCGATGCCCAGCTCGAGACCGAGCACGCGCGCCGTAAGCGCAATCGCAAGCACATTAATAGCCGGACCCGAATACAGAAACGCCGAGGCGGGCCCGAGTCCAGCGCCCATGCGGTAGATGCCGGCAAACAGCGGCAGCACCGTGCACGAGCACACCGCCAGCACCGAGCCCGACACCGAGGCGACTCCGTACGCCAGGGCTTTTGGGGCATTTGCCCCGAGGTATTTCATCACCGAGGCCTGGCTGACGAACACCGCGATCGCGCCTGCGATGAAGAACGCGGGAATCAGGCACAACAGCACATGCTCGCGCGCGTACCATCTCGCGAGATGCAGCGCTTCCATCACCGCATTGTCAAACCGCGCCCAGCCCACCGGCAGAAAAAAGAACAGCAGAAATCCGCCCGCGATTAACGCCAGCGGCTTCCATTCCTGTCTCCAGTTCGTGCTCATCCACTTATTGCCTTTTTGGTTTAACAGCCAAGAAGTTGTCTTAAAAGAGAGGCCAAACTCACGAATGGCCCTTGCTTGAGCGTCTCGGTTGTGTGGTGCGAATGGCGCCTATGCCTCGAGGGCCGCCAACGCCTCCTCCGCCTTCTTTTTCATGACGCCCTCGATGCAGGAAAACATTTTCAGCACACAAGGTGTCCGGAGCTTGTAGAACACCATCAGGCCGCGCTTCTCGTCCTGGACGATGCCCGCGTTTTTGAGCAGTGAGAGATGTTTCGACACCGTCGACGTGTCCGCTCCGACCATTTTGGTCAGTTCGCAGACACATTTCTCGCCTTTTGCCAGTTGGTCCACCATGAACAACCGCGTAGGATGGGCCATGGCCTTGATGATTCGGGCCCGTTCCTCATATTTTGCCAGTGTTTTTGCATTCATCAACACGCCCTCCGATTGTTGGTGATTTTACCAAATAGTCGTGCGGCGGATCAACAACGCGGGCATGACCTGCCGGGCGAATTTGCGAGATTTGGGTTGTGGGCACCCCCGGGAGTAGGGTATGGTAATGAGTGAGTGAAGCGTGCTGCGGCAAGATGCGCGTTGTGACAACACGGGAGGGACATGTCATGCAGATGAAAGCGGTGCTACTTCTTTTGTGTGTGACGTTGGCAGTTTTTTGGGGCGGGTGTGCACCCGAGGTCGATGCGCCAGCGCCGGAACCGGAGGCTCCTCCGCCGGACGTGCCCGAGGAAGCCGAGCCGATGGAGCCGGAGGACGAAGCCGAGCCCGAGGACGAGGCGTTTGATATGGCGGCCGCGGAAGAGGTATTCCAGGAGTCGTGCACGGCCTGCCACGGGCTCGACCGGATCGAGCACCATGCCGAAGTCGGGCTCGAGGAAGAGTCCTGGGATGCGATTGTGACGCGGATGATCGAGGAGAAGGGGGCGCAGATTTCGCCCGAAGACCAGCAGATTGTCCTCAGGTATCTGGAAGAGAAATACACAGAATAGCCGTGAATTCGGTATAGATTTACTATGACTCTACGCATTTTGAGGTGTTGTGCGCTCGTCTTGGTATCGGGCGCAGCGTTTGGGGCTTTGCCGGGAGAGGACGCCTACCTCGAGGCCCGTGAATTCGAGCGGGTGGGCAGATACGCGGATGCGCTGGCCGCGCACCGCCGGTGCGCGGAAGCGGGCGGTCCTTTGACGCCGTATGCGCTGCTGGGCATTGCGCGATGCGGGTCGCGGGGCGGGAGCCGCGCCGCGGCGATTGACGATTACCAGTCTCTGCTCGAGGCATATCCCGAGGGGCCCTGGGTGGGTATGGCGCTTGCGCAGAAGGCCGAGACGTTGCGGCTCGAGAAGCGTTTCGGCGAGGCTGCCGAGGCGTATCTTTCGCTTCTCGCACGGCCGTTGCCTCCTGCTTGGCTCGAGCGTTACCGGTGGCTGGCGGTGCAATGCCTGATCGAGAACCCCGAGACGAAACCCGAGGCTTTTGCGTTGTGCAGGGCGCTGTGCGCCGAAACCCGCTCGAACCGCACCCGGTTGGATGCGGCCAAGGTGTTGGCCGAGTCCCGTGATCCCGAGGACCGCTTCGAAGCTGCGTATGCGATGGTGAGATCGGGCGCCTTCCAAGACGCGGCGCGACTGTTGCCTTCCGAGGGTTCGGACGAGGCCAGCGAGGCGGGTTGGGCCTATCTTCGGGCGCGGGTGGTGCTCGGGACGAATGACGCGCCGCAGGGGCGCGCGCGTCTCGAGCGGATTGCGGCGGAGTGGCCCGATACCGAGTGGGCGCGGTGGTCGCTTTCCCACCTCGCGCGCAGTCTGTTTTTGGGTGGGCGGCGCGAGGAGGCAAACGCGGTGCTCGAACGGCTGCTCGAGGCGTATCCCGGTTCCGAGGAAGCGGCCGAAGCGCTCTGGCGGTTTGCCGAGGCGAGCGAGAGCCGTGTTGACGAAGCGTGCGCGTACTACCTGCGCTTTGCGACACTTTTTCCGGAAGATTCGCGCGCAGATAATGGGTTGCTGAAGGCGGGGCATCTATATAGCGACCATGGAAAGTACGCCGAGGCCATCGCGGCGTATGGCCGGCTGCTTGACGAACATCCCCGGAGCCGGTTCCTGGCCGACGCGGCGTACTTGCGCGGCGAGCTGCGCGAGCGCGGCCGCGACAACGAGGGTGCGGCGAAAGACTACGCGCGGGCCACGCAGGGCGACCTCGGCAATTTTTACGTGCACCGGGCGCTCGAGCGGCTGTACGAGATGGGCCATGACAACCCGATGAGGCCGGGGCGCGCGCTGCGCATTCTTGGAGCGGATTCGTTTGTGCGGCCGTTTGCGTGGGAGACGCCGCCAGTGGCCGAACCGAATCCGGACAGCCCTGTGCTGGCGCGGCTTGGGCTTTTCGGGTCGCACGGGCTCGAGGAACGCGAATGGGAAGCCGTTGGGCTGGCCATGCTGGGTCCCGACCTTCCCGACGCGGTGTACGAGGCGGTCTCGGCCGCGGGGATGCCTTCGACGGCGTTGTGGCTGCTTCGGCGGCGTACACGTGCCGAAGAACGCGATATCTATGCCGCGCGCTGGCGGCGGGTGATGTTTCCTCGGGCATATTGGGCCGAGGTGCAGGCCATTTCGGCGGAAACCGGGCTGGACCCGCTTTTTGTGCTTGCCGTAGCCCGTCAGGAGAGTTTCTTTCGTTCGGATGCGGTGTCAACGGCGGGGGCTACGGGGGTTATGCAACTCATGCCCGCCACGGCAGAGTGGCTCGGGTCGGTCGAAAGGGCTGTCAACCGCGAGCATGTCAGCCATCTGATGCATCCGGCGAATTCGCTGCGGCTCGGGGCCTATTACCTGGTGAGGATGCTCGAGCGCTCGAACGACAACAAGATCTATGCATTGGCCTCGTACAACGCCGGACCCGGCAATGTCTCGCGATGGCGTACTCGCTATCCGAACATGCCCTCGGCGGAGTTTCTCGAGGCGATCCCATTTCGCGAGACCCGTCATTTTGTGAAACGCGTGCTCGGCAATTACGGGGCCTACCATTCGCTTTATCTGGGTGCAGACGCTTTGGACAGGGCTGAGCTTGCTGCCGAGACAGGGTAATTCGATGCCTGATTGGGGTATTTAATTTACAAGACTAAATAATCATGCATTGATGGAAATAAAGTAATTTGTGCTTAAGCGTATGAATGTGCGTCAATTGCGCCAACTTCTTTATTGACAAGCTTCTAAGTGTGTGCTATAAATTGAACGACGTGTTGGGGCAGGTTTTGGACGCTCTCGCCAAGTTGTATGGGAGGAACCCGGAGCGTCCGGAACGCAGGCGGCGCTTTCTTATGAAGGCCGCCGGGCAGGGAAGTCTTGCCTCATGAAACCTGTAGGTGCGGTGGGCCGCGGCGCAGGAGTAAAGACATAGCTGTGCGTTATTCAGTGCCCACAAAGGGGAAGCCGGTTTCTGAAGACCGGGGGTGGTCCCGCAATGATTTTGAGCTTTTGATGTTCGCTTTTTTTGGGAGAAATGTGTATGCTCCTAGGGTCGGTGCGGCCCGGGGGCTTTTTTAATGTCCGGCGGAGGAAAACCACAGTGAGTACGACACTGCCACATACGAGAGTCAGGCTGATGGGGGCGCTGTTGCTGGTCTGCGTGATCGCTCCGCTGGCCGATGCGCAAGTTGATTTTGTCTCGGACCGCCTCCGCGCGGAACCGGGCCAGATCATCACCTTTTACGACTTGTCGCAAGTAGACAATGCCGTGATCTGGGAATGGGAATTCGGGGACGGGACCACGACTGGGCCTCTGGACACCAACGATCCGCAGTTTCACAGTTACAACAACCTTGGTTTGTACGATGTCACGTTACGGGTGACGAGTCCGGAAGGTGTTTTTGGGCAAACCAAGCGCAATTACATCGAGGTGACCAACACGCCGTTTGTGGATTTTATCTACGGGACTCCCGAGGTGATGGAGCCGATCCTCGAGGATCTGGGCATCGAGCCGCCTGTCGTCGTTCCCGAGGGGGCGTTCATCTTTGTTGACAGAAGCGTGGGCGGTCCGGGCAAGGATCCGGCAATCGGCTGGCGCTGGACGTTCGGCGATGGTTCCGCGCCGCAGTTTGGCCCGGTAGTTGCGCATGCGTTTCAGACCGACGTGCAGACCGCGGTGTTTGTCATCACGCTTACCGTGACCTGGTCGGACGACACGACGCAGAGTCTCTCTCGTACGCAGACCATCACGCGCCCCGGGACGGAGGATACGCGCAATCCGGCGTCGTTCATTCTTCGCGACGCCATTGCCGACCGTGACCAGCAAGCGATTCTTCCTCTGCACGACTGGATGCCGCTTTTCAGTTTCGAGATGATCAGTGCCGATCCGCCGGACAAGAGCGCTGGCGGCGCCATGCAGAAAGCGACCCTGCCCGACCTTACCAACGATCGCGTGATCAGCAGGAGCAATCCGCTGGTCTTTACCATCAGTCCGGACACGGGCGACAACGAAGGACCTGCCCTCCACGAATCGGACATTCTGGAGTTCGCGATTTTCAGGGAGAAGCCTGTTCCTGCCGGCGGCACGCACAATGAGCTTGAGGGCGATGAACCGATCGTGCTGCGGTTTCTCTCGGACGGCACGATCGTGGACAATGCGACCGGCGTGCCGTTCGATCCACGCGAAGGACCCGTTTTTCCGACGGGGTCGCCGAACGCCGGCGTGGAGTTTCTCGGCCGTAATCGCCTTGGCATGCAATATGCGGTCTGGAGCCAGCGGAGCGGTTCCGACCCGTTGACGGGAATTATCGACGTATATCCGGAGTTGCGCAGCGCGCTTTATGCGGACGGTACCGGCGATTCGTATCTGCTTGCGTTCCGTTCCAGCGCGACGTGGCGGAACCGGCAGGAACTCAGCTATTACGTGGACGATTTCCTGATGGTAGACGGATTTGGCGTCGCCCCGAGAGACGACAACGGTGACTTGATAGACAACTACGACCCGGCGCTGGATGCTCTCCCTTACGATGCGCCCACCACCTATTTGTCTCAATTCCTGGTGGAAGATGCCACAAGCGGTCTGTTTGACGATTTCCGCGGTTGGTCCGATGGAAACGCATGGCACTGGCCCAACCGGCTGTACACGCCGGTACAGGAGTATGTGCGGCCGCGGTGGGACGTGCCGGGCGGGGCTTTCGGCAACGCGATCGATTTCGTCACGGGCGAATGGCTGCATCTGCGCAAACTGCACTCGCTCGATGGCTGGATTCAAATGATTGCCATCGATGTGCATGCGTCGAATCCGCCCAATACCAGTGATCGGCGGCCGGGGGTGAACCATGGAGGTTGGTCGGACAACGAGGAACTGGTTGCTTTCAGAGAAATCAACGTGATTGTGAGCGACGTGCGGGCCGACCCCTTTGACCCGCAGGGTTTGAACCGCTTGAATCCCGTCGAGGAATTCAGCTCGATGACCTACGATTCATATCGTGTGGGCGGCCGGGTTGTCACCAACCGTGCGGTAGGCGAAGACTTTGCATTTAATGGTGTTTGGGTGTTCGCCGATAGTAACAACAATGGGGTTTTTGACCCGCCGGTGCCCACCCCTGATGGGCGCGGAGTGACGTTTATCGATTATCCGATGCTGCCCACGGGCTACATTCTGGAGGGGGAAGAGGTCGTAACGGACAATGGCGGTGAGAAGATTATCGCGCATCGTATTGTCCGCGATGAAGCATACGAGAAATCGAATCAGGCGGCCTATGCGCCGCAGTGGGAGTATATTCCGTTTCCGCCTGGCGGGGGCGCCCCGTGGTGGAAGCTTCGGCTCGAGCTGGGCGGTGGCTCGCGCGAAGGCCCCAACCTGGGTTTTGTCAAACCCGTGCCCGATGTTCCGCGCGCTACCCGGAGGCGAGAGATTCAACATGACTATTTCGTCGTGGTGAGGCCCGACAGCGGGTATTTCGACTTGTCGGCCATGCCGGGCGATGGCGTGGGCATGGCGCTCGGGCGGGATTACCGGGTGTTTGTCGAGCCTCGGCGCTTTAATCCGCTGGTTATTGATCAGGCGGTTGGTGGCGCTGGAAGCTGGGACGGCGGCATCTTCTTCGATGCCATGCAGATGCCTCTGGGATTTCGCGAGGATTCGCCGTCCGGGGGGTTCGCGTTTAACATCTGGCAGAACGATTTGTTATGGCTCGAATTCGAGCCTTGGTGGCCCGAGCGCACGGCGGACCGCACGACGGCCAAGCCTACGCGGGTCGGGTTTGATGTGCATGACCTCACCATGACCTATCAAAGCAACAGCTATTACGCCACCTTGACCGACATCGACTACACGGGTGGAAGGCTGTTCATCACGGATGATTTCGACATAGGCTTCATGACCGGATTCCAGCGCTGGCTGGACCCGTTTGGCCTTCGCGACCAGCTTTTTTACTGGGGGAGCAACGTGGATGTCTACCCGTGGGTTGTGGTCACGGGTGGCCCGGCGGATGAAGCTATCCGGACGTTCTTCCAGCATTCGTTCGAGAGTACGCCGTTTTTTCAGCCTGATTACGATGTGATGCCGGTGGGGCCGCGCTCGCTGGTGTACCCGAGCCCGCCGCCACAACCCGAGCGGCCGACGTATGACACATGGCCGGCGACGATAGGGCCGGATGAATATCCGAAACTCGCGGATTGGCCGCTCGAGAACCGCCGGGCCCGGATTCTCAAACAGCGCATCGACTCGAACAGCAGGCCGACGGCGATGCTGGGGATCAACATGGCGGGTTCGAACGACCCGGTGGTGAACCGGTTTAACCGGCTCAAGCTCGAGCAGATCACGATCGCGTTCTGGGGTCCGAATTTCACTCCGAGCGATCTGAAGGCTCTTGACCTCGACGGTTTGGATTCCGAGTCGGGGGTGTTGCTTTTCGAGGATGCGGACAACGACGGCGTGTTTGGAGGCGAATATGGCGCCGACAGGCCGGTGCCGTTGCGCAACCTGCTCTGGCGGGCCGAGCCCGAGTATGTTGACCTCACGGGCGACGGCAACCCCGACGATATCACCGGCGATGGGATTGTGGACGAGCGGGACCGCGCGTGGGTGCTGAGGCTGCGTCCCCGGGAGCCGTGGTCCGTGCCGGATACCGACTCTGGAGGCCCGCTGCTTCCGGCTCTGGTGACGGGGCCGATGGTGAAGAGCGGGGAGTCGGCGGACGTCATGGGCGCCATGATTGACGAAGACGGCTCACAGGTGTTTTCCGTGCCGTTTGACACGATGGGCGGCGGGAGCGGTCCCGCGCCGGCTGTCGAGGCGGTGGAAGGCCAGCCGCACTGGGCTAAACAGCCGGTTCGCGCGTATAAGGATGAGATAGTCGCGCGGGCCGAGGAAGCGGCGGCA
Organism: Candidatus Hydrogenedentota bacterium; assembly: GCA_007130675.1. Lineage (GTDB taxonomy): Bacteria > Hydrogenedentota > Hydrogenedentia > Hydrogenedentales > SLHB01 > UBA2224. Next base: position 12,465 of record SLSB01000078.1, read on the forward strand.
CAGGCCAAGGCGCTGCCGCAAGCGGGCAGTGCGGGCGACGATCTGTTCGTAGTAGTGCAGACGTCTGAACGCATCAGCCGGCTGTCGCCTTTCAAGGTGTTCATTCCGGCGACGCTGCCGAGCCGTCCGCCTGCGGATCGTCATGCGGGCATTCAGTTCTCGCCTGGCAAGGTGGTGGTGCCGGATGCGCTTCGGAAACTTCACCCCGAAGAGGATCCCATCGAGGGGTGGTATTTCCACGAGATGATGGAAACCAACATCGCGTGCCGCGTGGATAATCTGACAGGCTCTGGGCAGACCATTTTGCAGGATGGCACGCCCGTGTCGGTGCTGAGTATTTCGGCGGCCACCAACCGGCCCGACTTGACGAAGGCAACGGGTACGGAAGGGTTTGGCGGTGCGCAGTCGTTTGTGGCGCCCAATGCGGACTGGGCCAACGGCGAATTCGTGAACCATTATCTGGTGGATTCGACGTACAAGAGTTTCCGGATCACGGGGAACAGCGCCGATCGCCTGACGCTTATGTCCGGCGAACCCGAGGATGGCGCGTGGCGGATTGTGAGCAATCCGACCTTCCTCGAGCAGGTAATCGTTGAACTGTACGACGAAGGCGGGTTTAACTTCCACAACGACCTGTTGCCGCTGAGTATCGACCAGTCGGTGAGCGGCGTGGCGATCTACCGCGACAACAAAGCGCACCCGGCCAATGTCAGTGGTCAGTTTGACCCGGACATTGACATTCCGCTGACGCTGGACTTCCCGCCGTATCTGGTGGGCGCCGTGGGCGAGCCGTCGACCCAGGTGATGTTCGTGTTTTCGACGCCTGGGACCGACAACGTGCCGCGGCCGATTGCGGAACAAGCCAACAACCGCCAGTGGATTCGCGATACGCTGGGGTCGAATCCCGACCATCCCGATTACGGGGCGGATTTCTTCATTGTCTTGCGTGCCAGTGGGCGCATTACTCTGGGCGACCGTTTCCGTGCGGCCATTGTCGGTTGGGGTCCCGATACGCCGACCGCGCCGGACCCGCACAATTTCCCGCCGCCGCCGGCCACCAACCGGGGCGAATACAACATGTTCAACGAGTTCCCATGGGGGTCGCGCGCGCTCGGGTTCATCACCGTGTTCAATGAGCCGGACTTCCCGAATTCGGGCATGCCCACCACCGGCATTCCGGACAATAGCGGGTTCAATTTCATCCGGTTCTCGGCGAATAAAGCCGTGCGTACGGCCACGATCACAGCCAGTGAACGGGTGATTGGACCGACCGATGTGGTCATTGACCGGGTCTCGACGGACCGTCTGCCTCAGACGATCCCGGACAACGGGCTATCGTTTGTGATCCATGGCCGCGGTTTCGGCACCTCGCCAACCGTTACGCTTGCGGGGATCTCGCTGATAGTTGAGAGTGCACAGGATAGAGAGATTACGGTGACGATTCCGGGTGGTTCGGTGATTGATGCAGACCCCATCGTGCTGTTTGTGCGAAACCCGGCAACGGGCAAGCAAACCAGCCGGTCGGACCTCTTCACGCTGATATCAGTGCCGCCGGATGCCCGCGCGCCGCGAATCACCTCAGTTGATCCGCCCAGCGGGATGAGCGAGGACTTTCCCGTGGCAGTCTTTGGTGAAAACTTTGATGAACCGGTGGTGTTCTTCGGGCAGATGTTCATGCCCGTTGCCTCGTGGACGCCGACGCGGATCAACGTATCGTTTCCGAAGAACGGGTTGCCGCAGACGGGTCCGCTGGACGTCACGGTGCGCAATGAGACGACGCAGTTGTCGGCCACGTTGCTGGA
>SLSB01000387.1 GCA_007130675.1 Candidatus Hydrogenedentota bacterium
GCCCCCGTCCGCCGTCACGATTGACGAGCCGTTCTGGATGAGCGTCACCGAAGTCACCAACGAGCAGTACAACCGGTTCGATCCCGACCACAACACGCGCTACATCAACCAGCACCACAAAGACCATACGCGCCCCGGCTATGAAGCGAACCGGCCCGAGCAGCCTGTCGCCCGCATTTCCTGGGACGAAGCCATGGCGTTTTGCGATTGGTTGTCAGAAGAGATCGCCATGCCCTGCTTGCTGCCCAGCGAGGCGCAGTGGGAATGGGCCTGCCGCGCCGGCGCGGAGACGCCCTTCTTCTATGGCGATTTGGACACGGATTTCTCGGTGTACGCCAATCTTGCCGACGAATCGATCAAGCTTCTGGCTGTGGCTGGCGTCGATCCCCAGCCGATTCCCAACCCGAATCAGTACCAGGCTTTCGTACCCAAGGACGGCCGGTTTAACGACGGCGAGTCCATCGTCACGGAAGTAGGCAAGTACCAGCCGAATCCCTGGGGACTGCTCGACATGCACGGGAACGTGGCCGAGTGGACGCGCAGCTCGTTTACTCCCTACCCGTATGTCGAGGACGATGGGCGCAACGATCCCGATTGCCGCGAAAACAAGGTGGTTCGCGGCGGCTCGTGGCGCGACCGCCCCTTCCGGGCCACGGCATCGTACCGGCTGCATTACAAGCCGTACCAGAAAGTGTTCAATGTGGGGTTCCGCGTCATTATCCCCGCGGGGGCCTCTGAGAGAGTTACTATCGCCAAACAAGACTGAGCCTCTGCACCACGACGCCGGGATGCGTCTGGCATGTGCATGCACGGAAGAAGCGCTTGAACTGCCCTGTGAAAAACGCTGCTCCTGGCAAGCGGAACGCGGAACCTGCACGGCGGCTGCTCGGGGTGCTTGGGCTATGCCTGTTTGCCGCCTCGGTGGGCTCGCAGGAACTCTATGTCTCCCATGATTCGTGGGCCGAAACCATGACCGCCGCGCGACACGCCCTCGAGGCGGTACGCGGCGAGGACGAGGCGGGCAGCTTCTCCACCGGCATTCTCCGTGGAAGGCAGGAGCCTGTCCGCATCGAGCTGGATGTTTCAGGATTCGATGAACTCTGGCTCGAAGCCGACATCGGGGACGACACCTACAACTACGACCAGGCCATCTGGGGCGAGCCCACGCTCATTCGCCCCGACGGCACGGCTGTTCGCCTGACGGCCCTCGAGCCGCACTCCGTCAGCGTCGGCTGGGGAAACCTTATTCTCAACAAGGATCACCTCGGCCAGCCGCTCACCATCGCCGACCGCGCCTTCGAACACGGTTTCTGGGCGCATGCTCCCAGCCTACTGGGTTTCAAACTCGAGGGCGCCTATGCCCGGTTCGAGGTCTATGTTGGAATCGGCATTGCCGCGGGCCAGAACGGAAGCTCGCGTTTTCACGTGATGGACCGGCCCAATCTCCTCGATGGACTGTGGATGCGGTTGCAGGAAGACTTTCCGTTTGAATGCGCTGCATTTCACGAGGATGCCGGCGCGAACGCCCATGTGGCCTGGTTTGAAGGCGATGCCTATCGCGATATCGAGACCCAGCTCATCGAAAAGGCGCTTGCGGATATCGGTCCAGCCGCCGGCCCTTTCGCCGACCGCGTGGCCGCGCTCGATGCCGAGACGGACCGTCTGGACAGCACCCCGCGTCTTGCCCTATATGCCGAATTGGCCGGTGTACGACACCGTATGCGCGCCGCGCAGGAACAACTTGACCTGATTGACGCTGATGCGCTGCGCCGCGCCGTGTCGGACTTGAACCAATCCCATCCGGACATCTACCGCAATGGTGAACAGCATCTCGAACACGTTGCCATGCTCGAAAACGAATTGGCGGCCATTCACGAGGGCTTCGAACGCGGCGATGTCCCGCAACTCGACACTGTACAGAACCTACTCGAACTCCAGCGCACCATACTCCTGGATAATCCGCTGTTGGATTTCGACGAGATGCTTCTGATTCGCCGCAGCGTCACGAGTCCCGCCCTTGGACTCCCGCACAACTGGCAGAGCAACTGTTGCCTGCCGCGCACCGGCTTCTCCAACGAGATCGCGGCGCTCGAATGGAGAGAAGACGAACCTCCTCGCACGGTCTACCGCCCTGAAGCACCCGTCTTTGTCGGCGACCTCGATCTCGATTACGATGCCCGGCGCATGCTGTTCTCGATGTCGGCCCCCGATGCCCCATGGCATGTCTACGAGATCGGCATTGATGGCCAAGGGCTTACCAAAGTCTCATTCGGCGACGCCCCCGATGTCGACAACTACGACGCCTGCTACTTGCCCGACGGGCGCATCGTCTACGGCTCGACCGCGGCGATGAAGGCCGTCCCGTGTGTGGATGGCAGCTCGAATGTCGCGACCCTCTACCTGCTGAGTGCGGACCGCGAGCATGTGCGCCAGCTGTGTTTCGACCAGGATCACAACTGGACCCCGAGAGTACTCAACAGCGGCCGCATTCTCTACCAGCGCTGGGAATACACCGACACGCCCCACTCGCAAACTCGCTTGCTGTTCAGCATGAACCCCGACGGCACGGGACAGATGGAGTATTACGGCAGCAACTCCTATTGGCCCAACAGCGTCTTCTACGCGCGCCCGATTCCCGGCCATCCCACCAAAGTCGTGGGGATTGTCACGGGTCATCACGGCGTTCGCCGTATGGGCGAAATGGTGGTGTTTGACCCCGCCAGGGGCCGGCGCGAAGCCGATGGCGCCATCCACCGCATCGGCAGTTACGGCGAAACCATCGAGCCCATCATTCGCGACGCCCTGGTCGACGATTCGTGGCCGAAATTCCTCCATCCCTATCCGTTGAGCGCGGAATATTATCTTGTTTCGGCGAAACCCACCCCCGATTCGTTGTGGGGCATCTATCTCGTCGACGTATTCGGCAATATGACGCTCATCCGCGATGAACCCGGCTACGCCCTCCTCGAGCCCATTCCGTTGCGGGCCCGGCCCCGCCCGCCCGCGATTCCCGACAAAGTCGATGAGTCGCGCGATGATGCCGTGATCTACATGGTGGATGTACACGAAGGCCCGGGTCTTGCCGGCGTGCCCCAGGGGGCCGTCAAGGCATTGCGCGTGTTCGCGTACAACTACAGTTGGCGCGGCATGGGCGGGCTGTTGGGTGTTCTCGGCATGGACGGGCCGTGGGATATCAAGCGGGTCCTCGGCACCGTGCCCGTCGAAGAGGACGGCTCGGCCATCTTCAGGATTCCCGCCAACACGCCGGTATCGATCCAGCCTCTCGACGAGCACGGGCGGGCACTCCAGCTCATGCGAAGCTGGTTTACCGCCATGCCGGGCGAGGTCTTGTCCTGCACGGGCTGCCACGAGCCGATCAGCTCGAGTCCGCCTGTAACAAATACCCTTGCGTCCCGGCGTCTGCCCTCGGAAATCGAGCCTTGGTACGGCCCTACACGGGGATTCAGTTTCACCCGCGAAGTGCAGCCGGTGCTCGACAAGTACTGCATCGGCTGCCACGACGGGTCCGTCGAGCGCTCCGGAATCCCGGACCTGCGCGGTGACGAGTACATCACCGATTGGAGCTCCGTCACGCCGGGCCAAGGCGGGCGGCTGGGCGGCCGGTTCACCAAGTCGTACGCCAACCTCCATCAATACATTCGCCGTCCCGGCATCGAAAGCGACTACCATTTGCTCGAGCCCCTCGAGTTCCACGCCCGCACAACCGAATTGGTGCAAATGCTCGAGAAGGGCCATCACGGTGTGAGCCTGGATGAAGAAGCCTGGGACCGCATCAACACCTGGATCGACCTGAACGTGCC
>SLSB01000390.1 GCA_007130675.1 Candidatus Hydrogenedentota bacterium
ATCTTCAAGGCATGCAGGAGGCGCCCGACCTGACGGCGCCGGCGACGTCGCTTGAAGAGTTGCGTGAACGCGTCGAGACCGTGCAACAACAGACATCGCCCAATGCAACCGAATTGCGCAGCTTATTTGACGACATCACGGCTGTCCGCCGGCAAATCGCCTTTTCGAACCCGTTACTCGATTTTGACGAAATCCTGTTTATCAAACGGCATAGATCTCTCTTTGAACATATGTGCGATCAGTATTATGGCATCGCCGCAGAGCCGGGCGGAGGTCTTTTTGTGCTGGAAAACCCCTTCAGTGAAAACCAGGCGGTGCGCGATCTCCTGGCGGATGCAGTCGTCGAAGACGGGCGCCTGAAAGGACAGCGCATACAGGGTGGCGCGCCGTCGTCTCAATGGCGCTATGACGGGTCGGGCCGGTTAAGCGAAAGTGGCGACGCGGGCGGCGGCGCGTTTCTTTCGCCCGCTCTCGATTTTGACGGCGACCGAATCGTGTTTTCCTATGTCGAGCAGCGCGGAGACACGCGCCACCGGGTCCATTGGGACGGGGATGTCGACTTCTGGTCCGAGCACTGGGACGAGGGCCGCGCGTTTCATGTGTTCAGGGTGAATGCCGACGGAACAGACTTGAGGCAATTGACCGACGGCCCTTGGAATGACATCAATGCCTGCTGGCTTCCCGACGGGCGCATTGCTTTTATTTCAGAGCGCAGAGGCGGATTTCTGCGATGCGGACGTGTTTGTCCGGTGTACACCTTGTATTTGATGAACCCGGACGGAACGGGGATTCGACCGTTGAGCTATCACGAAACACACGAGTGGCTGCCGAGTGTGAATCACGAAGGGATGATTGTATACACGCGTTGGGATTATGTTGATCGCGATTCGGACATCGCCCATCACCTCTGGCTCAAATATCCCGATGGCCGGGATCCCCGGGCCCCGCATGGCAATTACCCGCGCATCCGTGAGATGCGGCCATGGATGCAGATGTCGATCCGTGCGATTCCCGGCTCGCACCGTTATCTGGCGGTGGCGGCGCCGCATCACGGCCAGCATTGGGGCTCGCTCATCACCATCGATCTTCGCATCGAAGACGATCATGAAATGAGCCAGGTTCGGCGCGTCACACCCGAAGTCATGCTGCCGGAGTCTGAATCCAGCCCGGGCGTGCCGTTCGAGCGAGGCCGGGGGGGGCGAGGCCAGGTGTATGGAACGCCATGGCCGTTGAGCGAGGATTTCTATCTGGCGGTCTATGACCCCGAAGAGCGCCATTACGGCATGTATCTTGTAGATGCCTTCGGGAACCGCGAGCTTATCTATCGCGATCCGGCCATCGGAGTTTCCGATCCGATCCCCTTCCGCCCCAGAACCAGGCCGCCGATAATACCGGACCAAACCCATTATGCGATGGGCGACGAAGAACAACCCGAGACGGGCACGGTTTCTGTGGCGAACGTCTATGAGGCGTTGCAGCCCTGGCCCGAGGGAACCACGTTAAAGGAATTGCGGGTGGTGCAGGTGTTTCCAAAAACGACGCCGGCCCCCGACGATCCATTTATCGGCATGGCCGACCATACGGATCAGTCGTTGGCTCGCGGCGCTCTAGGAACCGCGCCGATCGAAGCGGATGGAAGCGCATATTTCGAGATACCCGCCGGTGTGCCCTTTTATTTGCAGGCCCTTGATGAACAAGGGATGGCCGTGCAGACCATGCGCTCCGTGACCTATGTGCATCCCGGGGAGCATTTGTCGTGCATGGGGTGCCATGAGCCGAAGCATCGCGCACCGCGGGTGGTGGAGAACCTGCCCATGGCGCTTAGAAAGGGACCTGCGGCATTACAACCCGAGGCGGAAGGGGCCTATCCCCTGAGTTTTCCGCGTCTGGTGCAGCCCGTACTCGAAGCAAGCTGTGTGTCCTGCCACGAGGAACGCAGGGAGGATGGCGCGCCGAGCCTGCGAGGTGATCGTTTTGCCGAGCACGGCCACTCGGAGGCATTTCGCTCTCTCCGAAAGCTGGGATGGGGCAAGTTCGGAGGCAATTATACGGGTTTGCAGCGAAACAAAACGTCCTATTCCATTCCGGGGGATGTCGGCGCCCATGCTTCAGACCTACTCGAATTGCTGAATGCCGGGCACCATGATGTCCAATTGACCCCGGAAGCCATGCGCCGCATCACCTTGTGGCTGGATTTGAACAGCGTCTTTTACGGGGATTATTTCGACCCCGAGGACCAAGCGCGGGGAGCGGTTCCGGCGCCGCGCCTTAAGTAACGCGACCCCGCCGGGTGAAAACCAGAGCGGCAATGGCAAGGGCTTTATCTCGCGGCTACACCCTGATGGCGAGGGTGTTCGAACCGCTTTGAAATAGTCATATCGATAGGAAAAGCCAGTATGAAGTTCAAAACGTTTGCGGCATGCATGACCTTCGCGACACTCCTGTGTGTTCCGGGCGCGTGGACAGCCCGTGCCGCCGCGCCACTTCGGGAAACGGATCCGTATAGTCTGGAGGCGGGGCGGATGGTCGACCTGTTGCAGAGCGGCCAAGGGGCGCACCGCGCGCGCGCGGCCGAGGCGCTGGGATATATGCGTTATTATCCGGCGGAGGCGGCTCTGATCGCGGCGCTCAATGACGACCGCGCTGATGTGCGGCGCAACGCGGCCCTCTCGCTGGGATGGTGCGGTGGGCGCGAGTCGCTGTTGCCGCTGGCGCAACGGCTGGAGGATGACGACTGGAACGTGCGTCAATCGGCTTGGGTGGCGTTGAACAGCTTGAGCGGCATGCAGTTTCCGTTCGACGCACTCGCCGAACCAGGTTTCCGCACAAGCCAGGCAGACACGTGGCGGGCTTGGCTCGCCGCGCTGCCCGAGAACGGATTGCCACCGGAGGTGGTCGCGTTATTGGCGTCCGAAGACCACTATGAAGCCGAACGGGGGGCGCGCGCGGCGGGCGTCTTGGGAGGCCGGGAGGCCGTCGAGCGCATTATCGAATCGGTCGAGCGCTGGACAGAGATCGAGGATGAAGAAGATGCCGAAGCCAAATGGCGCGTGCAAGGTGCGCTCCGCGCGCTGGGGCGTTCCGGACGCCCGGAAGCGTTGCCGGTCTTGGTCCAATTCCTGGACAACCAGCAATGGGCACGTTATGCCGCCGATGGTCTTGGCGATTTTGGCGGGGAAGAGGCCGCCGCGGCTCTGTTGGATGCATTCCCGCAGTATGCGCGGGATGCGTCCAGCATATTCTCGGGATCCGTTATCCCGAGCCGCCTCCATCCCTCTGACCGGGGTCGATTTGACTCTCGCGATCGGGTATTGGCCGCCCCGTATGCCATTGCCTTTTCACTCTCGCGTCTTCCCTTCGAATCCCCGGAAAACATGGAACGTCTGCGCCGTGTGTCCCCCCAGTTGGCGGCACAGCTCCCGCTGGATATTGACGGATTGGTGGTCTACGAGGAGGAGCCGCATCAACGGATCGTCAGGCACCTGCTCGAACGCGCGGAGGCGACGCAATGGCTGCTGGACGCGGCCTTCAGCGAGCTGGGCCAACCGCGCGCGCGCGCAACAGGGGCGATCATGGACGTCTGCAACGAAGAAGACGACATCCCGTTTCGATCGCCGGTACTGCGTGGCGGCGAGGAGGCGCATCGCGTCGAGGTAGATATCACCGGATGGCAACACTTGTATCTCGTATTGGATGAAGTGGAAGACTACTATCATGATCGGGCCAACTGGGCCGAGGCGCGGGTAGTCGATGCCGATGGAGCGGTGGTCTATCTGGACGAAATGGCGCCGGTAACCGCCACACAGCAGCA
>SLSB01000582.1 GCA_007130675.1 Candidatus Hydrogenedentota bacterium
TGACGCCGGTGTCGCATGCGGCCGATTGGCCGCGGCCCGCGGGTTTTGGTGTCGCGGCCCTATTCCTCGGGCTGGCGGCCTATGGTTTTGGTTTTCGCGGCGCGGGCAGGATATTTGGCCGTCAGCGGCGGTAATCTTAAGAGCGGCGTATGATGGCGCGCTCTGGGGGGTGCGCCGGCTTTGTGTGAAAGGAGACCTTAAGGTGAATGTGAGAGCCTTGGCGGCAACTCTTGCAGTGGCCGGCGCGTGCCTGTTTCTGGCCGGACCTGCCCATGCTTTCTTTCCGTTCGGCGGTTTTACGGAAGTGAACCAGCAGCTGCGTTTTATGACGTGGCCGCTCTCCTATCTTGACACCGACGGCGACGGCAATGTCGGGCCAGGCGAGGGGGTGCGCTGGACCTTCGAGGGCGAGCGCGAGTGGGAAGCGTTTGATGAGGAGGGGAACCGCATCACCTTCACGACTGGGTGGTCGAGAGAAGAACAGGAGATTCTCAAACGCGGCTTTCAGGTGTGGCAGAACATCCCGACGTCGTACATCAGCTTCTACTTCACGAATCCCGTGACGGAGCCGCTTTTCACCCGGCCCATTACCAGTCCCGACTTCGTGATCGGTGAGGAGATCACGGGGATTGATCTGATCAACTACATCAAGGTGGAGGATCCGGGCGAAGAGACGCTGCCGCCAGGGGTCCTTGCGGTCACGTTGATCACCGTGGTGCTCGAGGACACCATCGTCGAGGTCCCTGGGTTGAACTACGCCTTTCCGGTCACGGGCGGCCAGATCATCGAGTGCGACATGGTCTACAACGGGGCGGCGCACCGTGAGCGGGTTGTCGAGATAGACGCCGGCGACGGTACGACCACGACGCAAGTCCTTCCGGCGACGTTTGACCTTCTGGCGACGCACGTGCATGAGGTGGGCCATTCGATTGGACTGGGCCACACGCCGTTGAACAATTTGAGTGAAATTCTTGATGATTCTGCCAATACAGGCTTGATCGCGGAACTCGAGCAGCCAGTATTCGCCCAGCGCAATGCCGCGGGTCAGCTCGAGCGGGTGGGCGCGACACCGACCATGTACCCGCTCTATTTTGCGACCGATCTCGGCGACGGCAAGTTCAAGGCAGGCATGGCGGACCTCGCTCCGGACGATATTGCGGGGGCTTCGTTCTTGTATCCACGCGGGTCGCAGGCGCGGTATTTCACGGTCAAAGAGGAAGTGCGATCTCAGACGCGGCTGAATTTCCCGTCATCGCCGTTGCCGGGCGCCCACGTGGTCGCGTGGAGCAACGTGGACAATAACATAGGCACGCGCCGCGTGCCGTTGTTCAGCACGATGGCGGGTCTGTATGAGAACCAGGCTCTGTTCGGCGGCAAGTTCGAGATGATCAATCTTCTCAAACAACACGAAACCATGGCGGGGGTGACCTTCGACGCGACCTATGTGTTTACGAGCAATCCGCTCGACGGTTTGTCGAGGCCGTTCGGGTATACGCCCGAGGATTTCGATTCGACTCGAGTGCTGTTTGGCCCGAATACATTTGATTTCTTTACGGCGTTTCCCTCCGAGGTGTTTCGCGAGGACGGGAACCTTCTTGGGATCGAGCAGCGAGAGCAGGGCACGCCACTGACCTATGATTCGGTGCGCGGTAAGGTGGTCAGTGTAAATAGTGGAAAGACCCTGAGCACGATGTTGCCGGGAACCAAACCCATGTTTGGGGCGCGCAATGACGTGTGCTGGCTGAACGTGGTGGTGGCGGGCGTGGCTCCGACGGGTCAGACGCCGCAGTTTTTGCGAGATGTGCGCGATCGCATGTTGTTGGGCTCTGCGGTGGGCACGGCGGTGATGGATGCGTATTACCGCACCGCGCCTCCGGTTGCGCGCTATCTTTCGACCCATCCGCGCGCGTTTGAGTTCGCGCGGGGAGCCTTTGGCTTGTGGGAGTGGGTGTACGCGCATGCGGAGGTGCTTTTGATGGTTTCGGGGGCATTGTTTGCGCTCGGTGTGGCGGCCAAATTGCGGCGCTGGCGGATGTTGCGCAACGCGGCGGGCGGTGTGCTGGTAGCCAGTCTGCTTCTGGCGGGCGGGCAGGCGCATGCGCTGTTGGCGTATATGTCGGATGAACAGATGGTGAAGACCTCTGACAATGTGCTGGTCGGCAGTGTCGAGTCTGTCGAAAGTTACTACATCTCGGAAGGGGTGATTGTAACCGACATCACAATCGTGACGGAGGACAATGTCAAGGGCCATCTGAACAAAGGGGGCCGGGTCATATTGCGCCAGCCGGGCGGGCGGGTTGGCCCGATCGTGCGTCACGTGACGAGTTTGCCCCAATTCCGCGAGGGCGAGGAGGTGGTGCTGTTTTTGCAGATGCAAAAGCGCACCGGGCCGGTCGTCGTGGGCGGCGCGCGCGGGAAGCTCATGATCAGGACCGATGCGTTGACCGGTGAGAAGTATGTTGCTTCCGGACTTGCTCTTGGCGGCCCGGCGGATGTTGAAAAGGATGCCGGCGGCAAACAAGCCCAGCAGCGCATAACGCTCGATGCCTTTACGGAGTATCTGCGGGAGATCGACCGGACCCAGAAAGCCGCGGAGGAGTTCTCCGACGCGGATGGGTGAGGGTTCGCCAAAACGGGTTTTTTCTGCCCCCGGAGCCACGTGGTCCGGGGGCTTTTGTTTGCTGCACAGCGGGGGTGAGGCGTCTTTGCCGTCTTTGAAACGCCGCGGGGGTTGGTATATGATAGCGCGGTGTATGCAAACGGCAGCAAGGGCATGGTGGTTGGGGCGTTGACCGTCAACCCTGTGCCCTCGGAGTCCGTTGTATAGACGGATGATAGCCAGCCTTCAGGGCTTTGTCTCGCGGATGCGCGGCGGGTGCCGCGAGCGGTAATGATCACGCTGAATCAGGAAAGGCAGCGATGCTCCGAGGATTGCTCATACGCAAAACCTTTCTTCTCTTGGACTTAACGCTTGTGGTCCTTATGCTTTATGTGGGCTACATGGTGTTCCAGGCGCTGCTCGAGCCTCCTCAGGCGATTACGACACCGGCCGCGCCGGACTTTTCCGCTGAGATCGAGGTGGCCCGCGTGGGTTCGCGGTCCGAGTATGAGGTCATTCTCGAAAACGGTCTGTTTGGCGCTGCCGCGCGCGAGAAATCGCTCGAACCTCCGCCGCCGGAGGAGCCTCCCGAGCCGGAAACCACGGTAACCACGCTGCCTTTAAGACTCCTGGGCGCGGCCGCCACATCGCCGCGCGATCCTTTTGCGAGCGCGGGGATCAGGAATCTGCAAACGAATATCGAGAAAACCTACTATCTTGGTCAGCCGGTGCTCTCGGATGTTATCCTCGAGGAAGTGCATAAGCGCGAGGTGATTTTGTTCAACAAGCGAGAGAACCAGCGCGAAATTCTGTCGATGGACGATGCGGAGGAACCCGCGCGGTCAACTCGAGTGGCTGGCCGGCCGCGTCCGGCGCCGCCCACGGTTCCCGGACGCGCCGATGGCCCGGGTGCTCAGGACGGTCCGGTGGTTGTTAGCCGTAACGAAATCAACGAGATCGCGAGCGATATGGGCCGTGTGGTGACGGAACTTCGGCCGCAAATGCACACGGACGATAGCGGCCGGGTGTTGGGCATCACCTCGGCTTCGCTGGGGCAGGTTCCGTTGGCGCAGAAGGTTGGTTTGGCCGACAACGACGTGATCACCTCGATCAACGGCGTTTCGATTGACAGTGTGGAAAAGATAGCCGAGGTGGCTGAGAAGTTCAGGAACGTGAATGTGTTCCGGCTCAGCGTGCTGCGTAA
>SLSB01000155.1 GCA_007130675.1 Candidatus Hydrogenedentota bacterium
CACTTCCGGCATCGGACAGTGCTGGCGGCCAGATTAGGCGCAAGGTTCGCGGTCTGGCCGCACGCACACCGGAACGTGGTCCACGTGCCGGGGTTTCGCTTGACGGTCAACGGCTCCTCGGCCTTGCGCGCGCGCCCTTTGGGTACGGGCGGCGGGGTCTGTCCGGCCTCGAGCGTTTTGCCCAGTGCGCCCGCGGCCGCCAGCGCCGCCACGGGAATCGCCAGCTCACGGCGGCATTTCGGGCAATTCACCTTATCCTTTTTGAAATCGGGCGGGAGTTTCAGGCGCAGTCCGCACGCGCAGGCCAAGAATGCGAATTTATTGGCGCTTCGCAGAGCATCGGTCGCCTGGCGCATCTGGGACTTCTTCTGCGCCTTTTCTGGCTCGCGTTTGGCGTCGGGGGCTGCTTCGCGAATCGCCGCACCCGCCCCGGCGGCCAACGCCGACGCGGGCACATTGGCCGAGGCGCCCACGTTCGCCGACGCCCGCTGGTATTCGGCATAGGACGCAGTGCCTCCCATAGCCCGCAGAACACGGATACGCTCTTGCGTCTCGGGATGTGTGCGCATCAGCCCCGAGGCGGAGAGGCCTTGCTTGTACGGGTTGCAGATAAACATGGGCGCGGTGGTGCGGTTGATGCGGCTGAGCTGATGGCTGTCGCGTTCGATCAGCTCGAGTGCCGAGGCGAGGCCCTCGGGATACCGGGTAAACACCGCGCTTTGCGCGTCAGCAAGGTACTCGCGGCGCCGCGAGGCCGCCAGATAGATAACCTGTGCGATGATCGGCGAGAGTACGGCCATGAGCAGCGCGAGGACCATCAGGATGGCCTGTGCCTGGTTGCCTTTGCCTCCCGACGAGGAGCGCGACCGCCGCCGTCCCCCACCCATTGACGAGTAGAACATGCCCCGCACGTAGATGTCCGAGAGGATCACGATCGTGCCCGCCATGATCCCGAGCATCTGCATAAACAGGACGTCGCGGTTGACGATGTGCCCCAGCTCGTGGGCAATAACCCCTTGAAGCTGGTCCCGGTTGAGGCGGGCGAGAAGTCCCGAGGTGATGGCGACGGCGGCGTGATCCTTGTCGCGGCCCGCGGCAAAAGCGTTCAAGGCAGGATCGTCAATGATGTACACGGCAGGCATCTTACCCATGCCCGAGGCAATGCACATCTCTTCGACGACGTTGAACAGTTGGGGGTGGTCCTGTTTCTCGATTTGGCGCGCGCCGCTAACCGCCATGAGAATACGGCTGCCGCCAAAGTAGGCAGTCATGGCCATCACGGCCCACAACCCGCCCGCGACGGCCATGCCCAGAAGCCCGCCGATGGGCACCGGGGCGTGAACGCCCGCTTCGATGTCGAGAGACACAGGCAACAGGGCTATGCCGATGACAAAGCCCAATGTCGCCAGCAGCATCAGCATCGCGGCCGCAAGAAAAATTGATCTGCGTTTGTTCGAGCGGATGGCTTCCCACATAACCCGCTATTCCTCTTCCATGCAGCGTGTCCGGTGCTCGATGCACCGCTTGTACGCTAGAACTGAACCTTCGGCGCCTCGCGAGCCTCGGGCTCCTCGAGTTCGAAGAAGTCTTCCTGTTTGAAGTTGAAGATGCCCGCGACGATGTTGCTCGGGAACATCTGCACCTTGTTGTTGAGTCGCATGACCTGGTCGTTGTAATACTGCCGCGCGAACCCAATCTTGTTTTCCGTCGAGGTCAGCTCTTCCTGCAGCGCGAGGAAATTCTGGTTGGCCTTCAGGTCGGGATAGGCCTCGACCACCAGCCGCAGGCCGCCCAGCGCCTGGTTGAGCTGCGTTTCGGCTTTCGACTGCTCGGCCACGCCTTGCGCGCCCATCGCCGCGCTGCGCGCCTGGGTAATCTTCTCGAACGTCTCGCGCTCGTGTTTCGCGTAGCCCTTCACCGTCTCGAGCAGGTTCGGAATCAGGTCATAGCGGCGCTTGAGCTGCACGTCGACCTGTGCCCACGCATTCTTGACTTCGTTGCGCAGCCGCACGAGCCCGTTGTAGATGCCTACAACCCACGCGAGCAGCGCCACCACTACGATCAAGAACACAATCACAATGCCAATTGCTGCACCCATAGTGACTCAGTCTCCTTCGTTATGCCGCGCCACGTGCGGCCCCTATTCGTGTCAGGCCCCCGGATTTGGCCCAGACTCCCCTTCCTCTACAAAGATATCGCGCAAGAATTCGGAGATCTCCCGGCCGCCGGCAAATTCCTGCGCATGTTCAATCACCTCCGCAAGCTCGCCCTTGTCGAAAAAAAGCCCGTGGTTATGCGGACAGCAGTCGACAATAATCGGGGGATCCTCGCCGAAGGCCTCTTTGACCATTACGGCATCACAGGCGGGACAGGTCCGTTTGGCTTCGTCAACGGCAACGTCCTGACCGCTCGATATCAGCGCGGCCACTTCGGGCTCTTCGAGGCCCAGCAGCAGCTCGAGTTCGCCTTCGTCGAGCCAGACACCCGAGCACGCCGCGCAGAAGTCCACCTCGACCTCTTCGTACTCGAGCACGAGCATTGGTTCGTCACATGCCGGACAATGCATAAGCTGGTTCCCCATACGTTGAGATGCCATTTTACTTGAGTCCTCTCTGAATTGCGAGAAGATAAGGTGGCAACGCGGCGCCGGCCGTTTCTTTGGCATGGTTGCGGGCCGTTTCATCTTTTGAAAAAGCAGTCGAGAGAAGTCTTTGCACATTAGCGTGTCCTTTCGTAGAGGTTTAGCAATGGGATCCTGGCTCACCTATCTGATGAAGGATGCAGAGTTTCCCTGCCACGTGAAGATTGCGCGGCAGAAACCATCGAGATAGATCGAAAACGCATGTTACCCCGCGCGCAAATGTAGCGTCCGGCCTTGTGCCGGACGTCCCTGGATCGCTAGACGTCCGGCACAAGGCCGGACGCTACAAGAGGACCGCATATCGCAATTGTCTGCGACGAGAACTCTATCTTGCCGGGGTATAAACAATTGTTCTCGGGACGAAAGAGCAGGTTCTCTTGCACGTTTCGAGACCATAGGTGAAGGAGCTTTGTATGAGCCTCTTCAACTGCTTTTTCAAGGGTCATAACAGGGAAGCGTAAACGGAGTGGACAGGGTGGATGGGATGGAGAAGATGGACCGGGCTGTCAGGCGGTCCCGTGGGAGCATCCACGCCGACCACATCAACCCCGAGCCGCTCTCGTGCGAGCTTGCCTACGGCGCCCGGGTCGAGGTCTCTTTCACATGGTGTTTAACGTCGACGATGCGGCCTTTGAACACATCGACCACCGCAGCGATGTGCGGGTCCTCAAGCATTTGCCGGGCAAGCTCGGGGTTCACGCCTGCGGACGCAGGGACTAGCTGCTGGGCCGTGGTCTGGGACGGCTTTGCGGGCGGAGCCGCCTCTCTCAAGACCGTGCGGTAGGTGCGGAGGTTATCGGTGACCGCGTCGAGCACGCGTTCGGCCGCAGCGCGGTTGCCGGGCTCTTCGAGGTACGTCAGGGCATTGGCATGTTCGGCCGCGAACTCGAGCACGACCGCACCGTCTTCAAGCCCCGCCGGTACCGCCTGCCCCAATGCCATGCCCAGCGATAAACTATCGGCGCCGGCCCGCTCGGTGATGCGCCTCCACAAGCCAGGCAGATTCTCTTCAACGGCCGTGACCCGCTCAGATGCATTCGACGATTCCGGCTCGGGTGTGTGCGCCGGCGCCTTCTTCACAGGCCCCGGCGCGCGCTTAGGGGGGCTGGGCGGTTCCTTGCGCTTTTTTCCGGCATTCGAAGGCGCCGCAACGCCG
>SLSB01000248.1 GCA_007130675.1 Candidatus Hydrogenedentota bacterium
AGGCAACCATATACACGGAAGAACCCTACGTGGGCATCGTCGAGTCTGAACGCTGGGTTGATCTTTTCGAGAGTGACAAAGTGGTTGTCGAGTCGATGCTTGACCACGGAAACATCTGGAGTTTCGGCGAGCAGTTGCTCGTCAAGGCCGATGGCCCCGAGGTCTTCACGGCGGAGCTGCCCCTCTTTCCTACGGATGCCGGCACCTATCCCTTCGATGTCTTCTATACAGCAGGCCCTGATTACGGCCGCTGTGAGCTCTGGCTTAATGATGTGAAGCTCTGCGAATGGGACGGCTACAACGCCGATGGCATTGTTCGCAAGCACATGACTTCGCCGAATCCTCTTATCATCAGGCCCGACAGGAACGTGCTCGAGATACGTGTTACCGGTAGGCACCCTCAGTCCGGCGGCTACTTGGCCGGCATCGATTGCATTCGTGTCAGGTTTGGTGTGCCGGTGACCTATACGGATCCCCCCTGGTAAGCGGAAAAGCATCGGAGAACCACCGTGCTGCACGCAACGCACTTGATTGTCGGGATAGTATTGACGACTGTCGCGGCGACAACAGGCATTCAGGGGCCGTTGCCCGTGACGGTCACGAGAGATATCGTCTACGGGACGGCCGGGGGTGTGGCCCTGAAACTCGACTTGGCGAGACCCGAATCGAGTGATGGGCCGCTCCCGGCCCTGGTGTTCATCCATGGCGGTGGCTGGCAGTTGGGCGATAAAGCCGATTTCGAGCCGATGATTCAGCAGTTCGCCACGTTCGGCTACGTGGCGGTTTCGGTAGGGTACCGGCTGGCCCCCGAATACCCGTGGCCCGCGCAGATTGAGGACGTGAAGTGCGCGATCCGCTATCTGCGGGCGAACGCAGCCGAACATGGCATCGACCCGGAGAGAATTGCCGCGGCCGGCCATTCCGCGGGCGGGCATTTGGCCCTGCTCACGGGGTTCATGCGTCCCGAGGATGGCTACGAAGGGGACGGCGGCCACCCCGGCGTATCGAGCAGCGTGCAAGCGGTGGTGAATGTCTGTGGCCCGACAGACCTGCGGGTCTGGCGGGCCTCTCCAGAATCACAGGCCGAGGCCAAGGAGGCCACTGGCAAGGATTTCGAGGAAGTGCTGGCGGATTTCGCCGGCACGGCGGACCGCAACGCGCCGGTGATCGCCGAGGCATCGCCCATCACGTATATCACGGAGGCTGCTCCGCCCGTCCTGACGTTCCACGGTTCGATCGATCCCGTCGTGCCGGTGGAACAGGCGACGCTGTTGCACGAGGCGCTCGACGAAGCCGGGGTGCAGCATCACAAGCTGGTGATTCTCGAAGGCGCCGATCACGGTTTCGGAGAAGCCATGCACCTGATCCGCATTCTCAGCGGAAGCCTCCGCTTTGCCGACAAGTGGCTCAAAGGGATCACTACCGGCAACGCAGTACAGACTGTGACAGAATAGAGCGAGCGCATTTCAAAGGAACGCTGACAGGAGATGGCAATGAGATCTACAATCGCAGCGACCGTCAGTCTGGTGGTGATTGCCGCGGCCGGAGCTGGATGCTCGAATGCCGAGACCCTCGTCTTTGAGGAAATGCGCAAGATAGATGTCCACGTGCATTTTTTCGACGACCTGCCGGAGCTGGCCGACATGTTGCGGCGCAACAACATGTGCGTCGTCAACATCTGCCTCTATGGGACCCGGCCCGAGTTTCTTGAACCTGGACACATCCGCGCGGTGTATTTGCAGGAGACCTATGCGCCGCAGTTCTTCTTTGCCTCTACATTCGATCTTACGCAGCGCAACGAACCCGATTACGCGGAACAGGTTATTGCGTGGCTGGACAGGACATTCGAGGACGGGGCGCTCATGGTCAAGCTCTGGAAAGACGCCGGCATGGAAATCACGACGCCGGACGGCGAATTCATCTTGCCCGACGACCCAATCTTTGACCCGATTTACAGCCACATCGCCCGGCGGGGCAAACCGTTGATGATGCACGTCGCCGACCCCATCGAAGCGTGGAGACCATTGGACCCCAACAGCTTCCATTACAATTACTACCGCAACAACCCAGAGTGGCATGTCTACGGCCGTGAGGGATTTCCCAGCCATGAAGAGCTCATGGCCGCCCGCGACAACGTGCTGGCCAAGCACCCTGACCTGGTTGTTCTCGGCGCCCATTTCGGCAGCATGACACACGATCTGGACGCGCTAGCCGAACGATTCGAGCGGTTTCCCAATTTCCACGTCGACGTATCAGCCCGTACGCCGCTGCTGTTCAGCAAACCCACACAAGAGGTCCGCGAATTCTTTATCACGTATCAGGACCGCATCCTGTACGGCACGGATGCCAGCAAGTTCTCGATCCTGGGCCAGCCACCGGAGGAGCAACGCATTGCGTTCGCCGAAAACATGGAACGGTCCTACCGCTCCGATTTTCAATACTACGCAGGGCAAGGGACGGCCACTTTCGGTCGCCGGGAAGTCGAGTGTCTCGCTCTTCCGCGCGAGGTGGTCGAGAAGTTCTTCTACAAGAACGCCCAGCGCCTGATGCCGGGTCTAGCAACCGCCGGGACCGGCCCGCAAACCGCCGATGAGTGATGCGGCTGCATTCAACTGAGGAGTAGAAAGTTGGAGATGCTGTCAAGACGTGGTTTTCTCGCCCGTGCAGGTGGTCTTGCGGCCGCCGCTGCCATGGGTGCCCGAATGCGCCATGCGCAAGGGAGCAATGCGATCGCCGCGCGGCCTAACATCGTGTGGATATACAGTGATGACCACGCCGAAAACGCCGTCAGCGCCTATGGCGGCCGCTTGGCGGAGGTTGCGCCAACCCCAAACATTGACCGTATCGCCCGCGAAGGCATGCTGTTTCGCAACAGTTTCGTCACCAACTCGATATGCGGGCCTTGCCGTGCCGTAGTGTTGACCGGGCTGCACAGCCACCTTAACGGAGTTCGCCAGAATAACGACCTCTTTGACGGCAGCCAACAGACATTTCCGAAACTCTTGCGCGATGCCGGTTACGAAACGGCCTTGTTCGGAAAGTGGCATCTCACGTCCGAGCCGACCGGCTTTGACACCTGGGAGATTCTGCCGGGCCAAGGGCACTATTACAATCCCGATTTCATCACGCCCGAAGGAAGGAGACAGGTCGAAGGGTATGTGACCGACATTATTACGGACAAAGCCCTGAATTGGCTGCAAGACGGCCGGAATCAGGAGAAACCGTTCCTGCTGATGGTGCAAGATAAAGCCCCACACCGGGAGTGGGAACCTGGGCCAGACCATCTCACCCTGTTCGACGACGTCACCATACCCGAACCGGACACCCTGTTCGACGATTACTCCGGGCGCGGCACCGCTGCCCGTGAGCAAGATATGACCATCGCGGAAACCATGCTCCTGGACCGCGACCTGAAAGTCTGGGATGGTACGGAGCAGGATTGCCCCGGCTGGCAACGAACGTACGGGCGTATGAACGCCGAGCAACGTGCTGCATGGGACGCCGCCTACGAACCAAAGAATCAGGCGTTTCGTGAGGCTGCGCTAGAGGGAGATGAGCTCACGCGCTGGAAGTATCAGCGTTACGTGAAAGACTATCTGCGATGTATCGCCTCGATAGACGACAATGTGGGCCGCATCCTCGCTTACCTTGAAGAAACAGGACTCGACCGCAACACGGTCGTGTTCTATTCTTCGGACCAGGGTTTCTATCTTGGAGAACATGGGTGGTTCGACAAGCGTTTCATCTATGAAGAGTCGTTGCGCACGCCGCTGGTCGTGCGCTGGCCCGGC
>SLSB01000175.1 GCA_007130675.1 Candidatus Hydrogenedentota bacterium
CGAGAATATCCAGCCCGAGGAGATTGAGGCGGTATTGTGCGCACTCGACGCCGTGGCCCGGGCCGTTGTCGTGCCCGTTACCGACCCTGTGTTTGGACACCGTCCCGCCGCGTTTATTGAATCCGCGCCGGGATTCGCGCTCGAGCCCGATATACTCGCCCGCCAGTTGGCCGAGCGCCTCCCCCGCTACATGATTCCCGCGGCCTGGCTGCCGTGGCCGGAAGAGGCCGCCGTGACCGGCCTCAAGCCCGACCGAAGCGTCTTGCGCCGGATTGCCGAGGGAAAAACCCCGTAGCGCAGGCGTCACTAGGACGGCGGCGAGATGGTCACGGAAACGCGGCCCACGCCGGGCGTGCCGATCTCGACGGGCCATTCGGAGGTGATGCCGGTCAACACGTCGCGCACGGCCACGCGATAGAAGCCGGGTGCTTCATCCAACGCAAGAGGAATGAAGGTCTCGCCCCTCCCATCCTCGCAGACGACGGTCTTATCGTAGTACGGGATGGGTTCTCCGCCGACCGGGCGCAATTGCACGTGGACAAGGTGTCGTCCGGGCGGGCGGTCTTCGGTAAGAATCCGGAGCCCGATAAGGAGGCGGTTGCCGGGCCGGACCCTCTCGGGGACAACCGCCTGAACCTCGGTCACACGATAGGGCAGCGCAGAAAACAGGGCCACATCGGCCGCTCTGGCCCGCCACGTGATGCGTTTGGGTCTGCGCACCTCCATTCCCCTCTGCATATCATAGACGTAGCCGCCCCCAGGGATGGCGATGCGGTATTTGTTCCGGCCGGACTGGTCAGGCGGCGCCAATGCGGCATAGACATCGGCCATTCCGAACCGGAAGTGGAATCGCTGGCCCGTAAACACCCCCGCCGGGTCGATAGCGAGCGTCTCAGGGCACCCCGCCCCGCGAAGCACGTTCTTGACCATGGAAAGGACTTCCGGTGACCGGTCTTCGCTGAAAGCACGGCCGAGCAGAAAGGCCGAATGCTCAGGGCCGGGCGTCTCGATGACTTCGGCATCCTGCTCATCGTTTTCGGCCCGAGTTTCGGGTGTCAATACGTGAAACATGCCGCTCAGCGGAAGGGATTCGCGTGGCCGCCCGAGCGCATCGAACGCGCCGGGGGGGGTATCGGCCAGAACGACGCCGCCGCGCTGCACAAAGGTCTCGATATGCGCCAGTTCGGCATCGGAGAGCGCATCCGCGCCCGGCAGCAGCAGACACGAGACGCCGTCCAGTGCCGCGGGATAACTGGCTGACGGCACAATAATTTGTGCGGCAAAACCGAGTTCGCTAAGCATCTCGAGCGCGCCTGACATAGGGTTGTCCCCGCCACCACGGGCGTTACGCACAAATTCGCTTGCCCGGCTGTCATAGACGGCCACGGCGCCGCCAGCCGGTTCGGCCGCCAGAAACAGCTCCGCAAACCCGGCCTGCACCGCCTTGGTTTGCGCGGCGGCCTCGGCAAATATCGGGTCGATGGCCCGGACCCCCTCGAACGCGCCTTCCAGGCCTTTCCCGAGATTCCAGGCGATCCCCGCGTGGCCGTTCAGCACGGCATGCCAGGGCCACCAGCGGGCCTCGGCACGCGAGGACGCGCCCGGCGCATGCAGCATGGCCGCGGCTTCACCTCCCTTGTACGCAACCGCACGGGCCATTGACGCCCTGTCCGAAGGAATAATGACAAACTCGACGGCGGAGGCAGAGCCGTGCCAAAGAGGATTTACCCCCTCGCCGGAGGCGGCCATGCTGAACCCGGTCGGCGCAAACGGTTCGCCGGTTCGCACAGCATCCCGCGCCATCCCGTATAGGCGTAGAAGAACCGCATCGACATGCTGATGAAACCGCACCCACGGCTCGATGAATCCGTCAGCCGCCGCGCGGTCGATGCTTTCACGCGACAGGTCTTCCCATCCGAGAAACCGTTCCGCCCATTGATCGCCCAGCCCCGCGGGAGTGCCAAACTCCGCCCACAGGCGGTCGCGAAATTCCTGCATCACCGAGGGGGACGTGCGCAACACGTCGTAGGTATCCGTGAATCCATGCACGCCTCCGAGCAAGAAGCTTTCGGCCGCGCCCAAGCGCACCCGGCGGACTCCCTCGGTGAGCTGTTCCAGGACCGCGGGCGGCGGCGCCCCATGGGGTATTTCGCCCTCGGCGGCAAGCACCTCAATTTCGCGAGGCCGCCAATGCTGGGTCACTTGAAACACGGGCGACAGCCCCGCATCGGGCACGAAACGGGCCGCGTCCTCGACGGCGGGTGTTATCACCGTCGACACCCCGGCTTCGGCAAGCATCTCGTTGAGGGCGCGAAGGGTGTACTCCTGCCGGCCAGGGTTGGCAATCGCCAGGCTGAAGCGGTGGAGGGACCGTGGATGCCGCACCCCGAGCGGAATCCTGTCACCGCCCACGTTAATGAGTTGAAACTCTTTCAGCGCGCCCCCACGGAGCGGCCGGGATAGCATGAGGCATTCAGCCGTGATCCGATTGCTGATGAGGTCGGCCACATCAAACCGGGCCGTATAGGGACGCCGCCCGCCGGGCGCGTCCTCGATTTCGAAAGCCACCCTCCGTCCGTATGCGTCGGTGGCCCGCAACGCCACCACGCACTGGCGGAGCCCTTCCTCGGTGCGCTGAGACGGCAACAGCTCGAACGCGAGCGAGACCGTGTCATTCGGTCGCACCACATCACGCGGTGCGCGAAGCTCGCTGAAATACGGCCGTGCCGCGATCGTCACCGGAACCGAATGCCAGTCGATAACCCGGTTCCGGTGTTTTATCCACGTATCGAGATAGAATTCGCCGGGAATCGCAGGAACGTTAAGCAGAAAACTCTCGTCACCGGCGCGGAAAGAATCGTCCGCCGGGGCAAACCGGGTGCGCCAACCACGTCCGGGCTGGCGCAGTTGCGCGGTCACCGTATACGGCTCGTTGGCCGGGGCGCTGAGATAGACACGGTAGGAACGGAGAACGCGCGTGTCCGTCGAGGCAATGTATTCTTGCATCTCCGCCTCGGTCATGCCGGGGGGCAGTTCCTCGAACCCGCCCTCGCGCGCCTCTTCCTGAATGCGGTCGATCCATTGCGCAGGGTCGCGTTTCGCCGCCCACAACGCGGCCTTCGCGATTAACGACCAATAGGTCTCGTAATGTGCCCATTCCGCCTGTTCGGGATGGAGCAGCGCAGGCAGCAGCGCGTGGTACGCCGGGCTGCCGCCGGGATAGTTCAGTTGAACGACCCGGCCGGCGCCGTACGTTCCCGCCTGCACGAAATCAAGACCACCTTGCCATTCGGGGGTGAGTTGTTCGGCGATGCCCCGCGTGATGGGCTGGACCGGCTCTACCGCCGCCAGTTCGCCCAGAAAATCATCGGGCCATTCGGGCATGTTCCGCCGATGATGGGCCAGCAGAAGGCCCGCACCATCATGGACCTGCTCGCGGATGCGCCCGAAGACAGCCTCAGGCAAAGAAGCGAACTCGATGTTTGCCAGGACAATCAGATCGAGGCGACGCTCGAGGGCCTTCTCGAGCACCTCAGACGCCTCAGCGCCCTGCTCGGTCGGCCCGTCAAGCACCACAACATCGCGCACCATGTCCACACGAAACTCGAACTCGGCCGCATCCCGTGCGGCAGTCCAAGGCACCGCAATCAGCACTCGGGGCGGCCTTTTGCCCGCAAGCGGATGGCCCCACCGCACGGTTGTGGACCGCTCGATGTGCTCAATCTCGGCAGGGCCTCCCTCCGGGCGCAGAGAAGAAAGAGTCGCGCAGGCGCCCGTCAAGACGGCCAC
>SLSB01000646.1 GCA_007130675.1 Candidatus Hydrogenedentota bacterium
CACGCATGGAGGCTACATACTCGTAGGCCCGTTGCTGCTCGATGGCCATATAGCCCACATACGCCGCGCCCAGCGCCACGAACATCACCAGCAGCCCAAGCGCGAAGAGCAGAGCCGCGCCACGTTGACTGCCGTTTCGTCTCGCTTTGTTCATATGCGATTACCTCACCTGACCGTTACGGTAAATACCGCCGCGCGGGCCACTTGCCGTTCCGGCCGCTCGGGATTGGCCAACACCAGCGATACGCGCACGGACCGCGGAAGCGAGGCTTCGGTCCAAGCCTCCCGCCAATCGTCCTCGGGACCGGCACACTGCACGTCAAAATGCACCACGCCCGGCGCGACGTTCACCGGTTCCGCTCCGGTTTCCTCGCCATACAGTCCTTTCTGCGTGCGGGTCAACACCCGCCGCCCGTCTCGAGCCTGCACCTCATATCTCACCGCGGCAAGCACTTCTTCGCCCGCGGGCGACATGCCGCGCAACGGAATGAGCAGGCTGTCCGACGCCAGTTCCGCCCCGGGAAACGCCGCGTCCGTCAACGTGTTGTCCGTGGTCGTTAATGGCGCGCCGGTCAGCGCGGGCGAGACGATGGCTGCAATATCCTGGCGTATCTGGTCAAGGGCATATTCGGCGCGGGCATCCAACTCGGTGCGGTCTCTCGTTTCGTTCCACGCGATGTTGATTTGCCCGAACGTGACCACACCCAGCGACGTGACCGCACCCAGGATCGCAAGGACAACTATCAGCTCGATGAGGGTAAAGCCCCGGTTACGCCGTGCGTTCATTATGAGGCCTCCTTGGTCATACCGATGGGGATGCTGCCCGTCAGCACGAGCTGTTGCGGCCGTTGTGCTTCCTCCCATCTGACCGACACCAGAAGCTCGTAGTGCCCTTGCCCGGCAGCGGGACGCTTCACATAGGCCTGCCAGGCAAACCGCTCAAAGAACCGGGCTTCCTTTTCTCTGGCGCGCGCGTGTGCAGGCAAGACCGCCGGCATCGCAAAATCTGGCTGCTCATCCCCATCTTTCAGAATCAGAGGCGCGCCCGTTTCCACCGTGATCGACTCGGAGTCCGGCCATTGGTAGGCTTCCGGCCGCGCGACAATGTCCGCCAGCCGGTCTCTGGCCAAATCGGCGGCGACACGCATCGACCGGGCATTGGTCTCGAGTTTCATGCTGCTCATGAAAAGCGACAGGATAACCCAGGTCGCGACGCCTATGACCGCCAAGGCCACGAGAACTTCCACCAGGGTGAAGCCTCTGCGCCCCCGGCGCCGCCGCGTGCATGCGGATTGGCGATGTTTCGGTAACACGGATAAGTCCCCTTTTTGGGCGTCTGTGAGCGTTATGCCGCTATTTCGGGTTGCCTTGACCCGGTATTCGGACTCCGCTTCATTCGCCGTCACAATCTCCCCGATTGCTCGAATGTACTTTACTGCACCCCGTTGCTGAAAGTCAATACCTTATCATAAAAATGAGAATATTGTTAGCATTTCCAAAAAGATAAGTTATTTCCCGCTTGGGCGCCTTCGAACCACGCCGTCTGTTCTCGGGCGTCTTTTAATTCGGTGGTTTTTCGACCACAAGTCCCACGTCGATGGCTTGACCGCCTTCGGTCTGGATGCAGTGGACGGCGAAGACGTTTGTACCCGTTCTCAGAGCAGCGCGCGCGGCATCGGAAATGGAGACGATTTCGTAAGCCGTGATATAGCCCTCGACCCTTGCCGCAAAGACGCCGTTGATGTAGACCTCTGCGTCCTCATCGTGGAGAATGTTGAGGTAGTAGGTTCCTTCAGGCAGCGACTCGAGAGTGAACTCGCGCCGGGCCCAGATTCTCGGCGTTTCCCAAACCGTGCGCACCGCGGCCCCGGGCGTGCCTCTCTTGCCCAGGACGCCGGGGCCTTCCTGCCATCTGCGGGCATGATAATCCGGCTGTTCCCATCCCTCGCCGGGGTTTTCGGTCGTGTAGCGCCACAGCAGACCCTCATGGCGCGATGTGGGCACGAGCGTGACCAATCTCGGCGGGGGCAGGTAGACCGTCTCGTTGACTTCCCTCAACCACTCGACACCGAGCTTGACGACGTCGCGGTCGTAGGTCATCAGGCCGTTCACCTCGCCCTCGACATCCGAGGTCTGGGTGTATACCGCCGCCGCAAGACCATCATGAATGAGATACCGCAACTGGCGGATAAGCTGAGCGTAGTGGCGGGCAAGAGTTTCGCGGTCGTGGTAGGTGCGGTAGCCCCAGTTGCGCCTGTCCCACCAGAGATGGCCCTCGACCGGCCAGCCGAGGCCTCCAAATTCACCCAGCACCGAGGCGCGGTGTTCCTCGAGCGGGAACATGTCGGGGCCGGGATAGCTGTGCTTATCGTAGATGTCGCCGCCGCCGCGGTCTGCCCATCCGCTGGCCTGGCTTACCAGGCGGGTCGGATCGAGCTCCTTCAGCCACGCAGTGACCTCGTTGGTCTCGAATTGCCCCCAGCCCTCATTGAACGGCACCCACATGACAATACTCGGGTGGTTGCCAAAATGCCGGACCAGTGCCGCGTGCTCTCGGTAGAAATTGTGGGCGGATTGCGGCACCCGCTCGATGTCGGGATCATCGCGGCCGATGTAGGCGTCGCCGCTGGGCATGTCCTGCCAGACAAGTAGACCGAGTTGATCGCAATGGTAGTACCAGCGCAGCGGCTCGATCTTCACGTGTTTGCGCGCCATGTTGAACCCCATGGCGCGGGTGGCCTCGACATCGTAACGCAAGGCTTCATCGCTGGGGGCGGTGTAGAGGCCGTCGGGCCACCATCCCTGATCAAGCGGGCCGAACTGGAAGAGCACTTCATTGTTCAGGAAGAGGCGGTTGATGCCGTGGTCGTCCTTGGCCACCTCGATCTTGCGCATCCCGAAATAGCTTTTGACCTCGTCGAGCGCATAGTTGCCGCGCATGAGCGACACGCTCAAGTCATACAAGAACGGCGAGTCAGGCGACCACAGCTTTGCGTCTTCAATCGGAATCTCGAGCACGACACCCGGACTGCCGACCGCGCCAGCCACGCCGTTATCTCCGTCGAATGCCGTGGCCACGACACTGTCCCCAGGCGCGGCCCCGGTAGCCGTCACCGTGAGCCGCAACACGCCTCTATCAATATCGGGCGTCATGGCAAGGTGCTCGATATGCGCGCGGGGAACCGGTTCGAGCCACACCGTCTGCCAAATGCCGGTGACCGCGGTGTACCAGATGCCGTGCGGGTCCAAGACCTGCTTGCCGCGAGGCTGGTAGCCCGCGTCCGTGGGATCCCACACCGCCACGATTAGCTCTTGCTCGCTTCCGGGAATCAGCGCGCCGGTAATGTCGAAATGGAACGGATCATAGCCGCCCTGATGCATGCCGCAATAGGTGCCGTTGACATACACGGTGCACTCCCAGTCTACCGCCCCGAAATGAAGCAGCAGCCGCTGGTCGCCCAAACCGGCGGGCGCGGTGAACGTGCGCCGATACCAGAGTTTCTGATCGGGCAGCACGGGTTTCTTTACGCCGGAAAGGGCGGATTCTATCGGGAACGGCACCAGGATCTTGCCGTCCCACGCCTCTGGAGCGGTCTCATCCATGCTGGGAGTGATCGCGCAATCCCACAGCCCATTGAGGTTGACCCAGTTCTCGCGCGTCATCTGCGGGCGCGGATACTCGGGCCACACGTTGTCCGGCGAGACGTCCTTGGCCCAGCGGGTCATCAAATGGCCCTCGACCGGTTCCCATTCGCCCATGGCAATTCCTC
>SLSB01000178.1 GCA_007130675.1 Candidatus Hydrogenedentota bacterium
AGCGCCATGATGTTCCTGGCCAGATCCCGCCCGTTCATTTCGGGCATCACCACATCGGTCATCAGCAAATGAATGGCACCGCTCTGTTCACGGGCGAGACGTATGGCTTCTCCCGGAGTTCTGGCTGCCAGCACCGTATACCCCTGGCGCTCGAGCATGGTCCTCGAGATCTGAAGAATTGCCGGCTCGTCTTCGACCAGGAGAATCGTTTCGCCTCCCCGTTGGTTCGAGCGCACCGGGGGGCCGTCCGCCTGGGTCTCTTTCCTGCCACGGTAGCGGGGCAGATACACCGTGAAAGTGGTTCCTTCCCCCAACGCACTGGCCACATCAATGAAACCCTTGTTTTGTTTCACGATGCCGTAGACCGTGGACAGGCCCAAGCCGGTGCCTTCGCCCACGCTCTTCGTCGTAAAAAACGGCTCGAACAAGTGCCCCAGCGTCTCGCCGTCCATACCGCGGCCATTGTCGCTCACGGTGATGACCACGTATTCGCCCGATGGGCAATCCGCGCGGGCCGCCGGTGGGTCGTCGCCGACCACCGCCGTGCCCGTCTCGATTGACACTCTGCCTCCGCTGCCAATGGCGTCTCGCGCGTTCACGCACAGATTCGCGAGGATCTGGTCTATCTGTGAAGGGTCCACCCGCACCGGCCACAGGTTTTCGGCAGGGTTCCATACAAGCTCGATATCTTCACCTATCAGCCGACCGAGCATTTTCAGCATGCCCTCGACGGTGTCGTTAAGGTCGATCACCCTGGGCGCCACGGTCTGTTTGCGCGCAAACGCCAGAAGCTGCCGGGTCAAGGCCGCCGACCGCTGGGCCGCCTTCCGAATCTCCTCGAGGTCGCCGTGGATGGGCTGGGCTGGATCCAGTTGCTCCAACGCCAGTTCGGCGTGGCCCAGAATCGCCCCGAGCATGTTATTGAAGTCGTGAGCCACCCCGCCGGCCAGCCGGCCGACTGACTCCATTTTCTGCGCCTGGGTGAGTTGTTCTTGTAGCCGTTCGCGGTCTGTAATGTCCTGATTGACCACGATAGCGCCCTCAATCTTGCCTTCGGCGTCCAGCACCGGAGCGGTGTAGTTCAGGATGATCCGTTTCTTGCCGTCGAAGGCCTCGATTTCAAGCAGTTCATTCGTGATGGTGACGCCGTCGCGTATGGTGCGGGCCAGCGCCCAGTCATCCGGAGCGATCTCCTCGCCGGATGGCAGGCGGCGCGCCTTGAACACGCCATATTCGGATGGTCCAACGTGCGGCTCGGCACCCCAGATCTTGACGCCGGCCGGGTTACCGCGCAACAGCCGGCCTTCCGCATCGGCGAACCACAAACCAATGGGCAGCACCTCGAAGACCCGCTGCAGCACGCTTTCCCGATGTCGCAATTCATCTTCCGCACGCTTTCTTTCATCAACATCGCGAACGACCGCAAGGATTCTCTGCTGGTCACCAATCAGCGCCCTTCGCAATGTCACTTCCACCCAAAAGGCATTTCCCTTCTTGTCCCGGGCGCGCCACTCGAACGTCTCCGGCTCTTTCTCTACTACACCGGCAATGATCTGTTGCGATTTTTCAAATGTGTAGCCACTCGATGTGTCCGAGAAACGGTCCAATTCGGTGCCCAACAGCTCTTCCTTATTGTCGCACCCATACATCCAAATGGCCGCGTCATTCGCATCGAGTACAGCGCCGGTGGCCGCGTCATGAATAAAAATGGCGTCTGTTGTCGAGTTGAAAACCTGGCGGTAGTTTATTTCACTCCGCCGCAACTCTTCCTCGGCCTGTTTGCGCTCGGTCTCGTCGAAGATCAGTGAGAGCATGACATCCCGGCCTTGTAAGGTCACGGCCTCGGCCGACCACAGGGCGAACACGCTCTCGCCGTCCTTCGTCTTGAACTCGACGGGCTGATCCTTGAACCTGCCGTCACGCTGCAAAATTGCTACCAGGCGGTCACGGTCGGCGGGATTGGCCCAAATTCCGACCTCTTTCGAGGTGCGGCCGATGTGTTCTTCTTTGGTGTAGCCCAGCATCGTCAACCACCGGTCGTTTGCGTCAAGGAACCTCCCGGTTTCGATATCCGAAATGACAAGCGGGGCCGGGCTCGAGTGAAACGCCTTCGAGAACCGCTCTTCGCTTTCGCGCAAGGCTTCCTCCGCGCTCACCTGCTCGGTTACGTCTTGCGTAACGCCAAACCATCGCATATCGCCAGAGTCCATTCTGCTGGGCGTCGATGAAATACGCAGCCATCGGGTATCGCCGCCAATGATGAACCGGCCTTCCCAGGAGAAGGGCCTGTACTCCGCATTGGCTGCCTGATTCTCAATGAAGAACGACTCGCGGTCCTCGCGATGCAGGAGATCATTGACGGCGGACGCATCGGCCAGCACGGCCTCTGCCGACACGTGATGTATCTCACACCAGCGGGGGCTGACATATTCGAAGCGGGTCGTGCCATCAGCTTTCATCCAATACACATATACCCCGACGGGAATCTGGGCCACCAAGTCGTTGTAGCGCTCCGTACTCTCCCGCAGGGCCTCCTCGGCGCGCTTGCGCTCGGTGACGTCGGTAGAAATGCCGCACAGTGCGACGGCTTCGCCTTTGTCATCTCGGACCACCTGGGTGCGGCAAAACAAAACGATCTCGCTGCCGTCCGCGGCGTAGTTGAT
Organism: Candidatus Hydrogenedentota bacterium; assembly: GCA_007130675.1. Classification (GTDB taxonomy): domain Bacteria; phylum Hydrogenedentota; class Hydrogenedentia; order Hydrogenedentales; family SLHB01; genus UBA2224. Next base: position 2,664 of record SLSB01000178.1, read on the forward strand.
GACCTCGCCGGTCCAGTGGCCTTCGGTCAAGGTCTTCTCGACAATTTCGCGCTGCGTTGCCCCGCGCGCGGGATCTTCGCCAAAGGATTCCACATGGGTGCCGATGATCTCTTCGCGCCGGCGCTGCATCATCCGGCATTCCGCTTCATTGACATAGGTGATGCGTCCATCGAGATCGGTGACCGCCACGCGGTCCTGGATTTGATCCAGCACTAACGAATTGAAACGCAGGGCTTCCTCGGCACGCCTTCGCTCCGTAACATCGCTGCCGATACACAGGATTTCGCTGACTTCGCCGGTTGCGTTATACAGGGTCTTGTTGGTCCACGATACCCACACGCGCGTTCCATCATGGCGCATGTTTTCGTTTTCATTGAGGGCGTAACGCTCGGGATGCCGAGCGATATCCGTAATCATGGCCGCCAAGTCATTGCCCGCGGAATCCGTCTCGGGCACGATGGTGCCAACCACGTTCTCTCCGATGACCTCGGCGGCATCGTAACCGAAGAAACTCTGGGCAAACTCGTTGAAAAAGGTAATCTGCCCGCGCCGGTCCATGCGCAGGATGATGCTGTTGGCGTTCTCGACCAGTTCACCATACCGGGCTTCGGTTTCGCGCAGGACCTCCTCGGCCTGTTTGCGCTCCGTGATGTCCACATGCGAGCCCAAGGTGCGTACGGGGCAACCCGTTTCGTCACATACGATTGCCGCCTGTGCAAGAATCCATCGATAGGAGCCGTCTTTGTGGCGGAAACGGAACTCGACCTCGTAGCTGGGCTCACGCGCCGTAATGAACGCGCGGACTCTCGCCAGGACCGGATCCAGGTCATCGGGATGGACCCGGCTCTCCCATTCGCTGAACCCGTTGCCGATTTCGTCGTCTTCGTACCCGATCTGTCTTTTCCATTCCTTCGAGTAGGTCACGGTATTCGTGAGGAGATCCCAATCCCAGAGGCCTACATTTCCGGCTATGACGGCGGTCTCGAGCCAGAGGGAGGCCTGACGCAGAGCATCCTCGGCCTGCTTGCGCTCGGTGACGTCGCGCGTGATACCCTGTATTCCGACGGGCGTGCCCTGTTCGTCGAACATCAACACCGCATGCAC
>SLSB01000616.1 GCA_007130675.1 Candidatus Hydrogenedentota bacterium
CCCAATCGCTCGTAGATTCCGAAGAAATTGCGCGTGATATGAAACGGATTCTTCCGATCCGAACCTTTGGCTTGGTTCACGGGATTCCCCCGGCGGTCGAGATATCCATACCACTCGCCGTACTCGGGGTCGGCAAACCTCGAGAAACTGTAATCGTGTGCTTGCTTGTAGGCATCCAGGAAGCGCGATTCACCGGTCTCGCAATACGCCAGCATGAGGCCATACAGGGCCTCGGCATGCTGCCACCAGAGTTTCGAGTCATATTGCAGGGCCTCGAGCGTGCCCACGGGAAGGCCATCGCAGTCCACATCGTTAAACAGGCCGCCGTACTCTTTGTCCCACCCCCAATCGAACCCCCAGCCGATAAGCCGGACGCCGTTCTTGACCAGGGCCGCGTCATCGCGCCGTTTGCCCTCGCATATGAAGAAGATGCCGCACTCGATCATGTGGCCCGGATTGATCCAGCGGCCTTTCGTCCCCGGCAGCATCTCGCCGTCCCACCCCACCAGTTCGAAGATCGCGTGCTTCTCGGTCTTCAGGTGATATTCGACAATGCGCCGAACGCACTCGGTGATGACCGTGTCGTAGACCGATTCATCGCGGTACCGCCGCAGCTCCTGCGCCACATTCAAGGTGATCATGCTGTGGCCATGCAGCCGCGCAGGGCGCGTCGACGCGATAAATGGCTGCATCGCGCCGCCGGGCATGCCCACCTGTTCCCACACGCGCAGAAACAGCGCCTTCGCCTGCTGGTAGAGAGGCTCGTCTCGAGTGGCGCGCGCCAGCTCGGTGAACCCCAGCACCGTCGACAACTCGGTGAAGACATCGCGCGGTCCTTCGAGCGGATGCCCGTCGCGTGTCAGGGCGTAATACATCGTACCGTCTTTGGCAAACCCGTGCGATTGCACAAACGGCAACCCGAACCGCGCCACCTCGAGCCATTCGGTATTGGCCTCGAGCTCGTTGTAGAGGTGGCTGAAGGTCCACATCACCCGGCCGGCGTGCCACATGCACAGTTTGTCGTACTCGTAGACCGAGCCATCGCGGTTCAGACACGTGTGATACCCGCCGCACTCGGTATCGCGCACATGAGCTGCCCAGAACGGTAGAATGTTCTCCGTAAGCTGTTTGTGATAGAACTCGCGAAGCTCCGCCAGATACTTGTCTTGCGCCATGCCCGGCTCCCCTTCACCTGTGGCCCCATTGTGCAGCCTTCCGTATGTCCCGTTTCATTCTACCACGCTTTCTCGAAGGCGGCACGGCGCAAGCCCCGATGAAGCACCGGCAAGGCCACCGCACTCCAAGTCTCGCGGGATTTTCAGGCACCCATAATTGTCACGCGAAATCATGGCGAAGACAGGCCATGCTGCGGCACCTGCCCACAACCCTTGGATAACCCGCAACCGAAACCCAAGAAAAGAGGACATTTCTAATGTGTAAATCGCCGGACATTTCTAACGTGGTTTGACAGGGGTTCGTCAACACTCTGGCCGATTGTGTACAATAAGGAAGGTTAGACAAGGAGCGAGAACCTTATGCGAGACATCAATCGTCGCGATTTTATGAAATTCTCGGCAGCGGCAGCGGCGGGCGCCGCGTTTCCCGTGGCGGCGCAGGAACCCGCCGCGCGTTTGACGGCCCAGACCATCCGCACGCTGGGCAACACCGGCATCCAATGCTCACTGCTCGGTCAAGGCACGGGGATGCGCGGCTGGAACGGCGGCTCGGACATGACCCGCCTCGGCCGCAACGAATTCGTGAAGCTCCTCGAATACGGACATGACAATGGCATCACGTTTTATGATCTGGCGGACATGTACGGCTCGCACTCCTACCTCGGCGAGGCGATGAAGCGCAGCATCAAACGCGAAGACATTATGATTCTGACCAAGACCATCTCGCGCGACCCCAACCTGGTCAGGGCCGACCTCGAGCGCTTCCGCCAGGAAATCGACACGGATTACATCGATATCGTGATGATACATTGCATTACCGATCCCGAATGGACCGAAAAACCGGTATATCAAGCCTCGCTCGAGGTCATGCACGAAGCAAAAGCACAAGGGAAGATCCGCGCCGTGGGCTGCTCGTGCCACAACTTCGATTCGCTCAAACGGGCTGCCATCTCGCCGGACATCGACGTCATCCTCGCCCGCTACAACCCCTTTGGTATCAAAATGGATGATACGGTCGAAAACGTGACCCCCGTGCTTCGCCAAGCCCACGAGGCTGGAAAAGGCATACTCGGCATGAAGATTGTCGGGGAAGGAGAACTCACCCGCACGCCGGACAAGATCTCCGAATCAGTGAAATTCGTGCTCGATTCCGGGTTTGTCGACGCCTTTACCGTCGGTTTTACCGCTCAATCTGAAATCGACGACATGATCACACGCATCGACTCGGCCACGCACGCTTAAACTGCTTGACATCAATACCTTGCCCAAGACCGACGCGCCATTCGAGAAGACAGCGTCACGGGCATTCCCGAATTGACTCGCGAGGTGAGTGCGGCTTGACCTGCGCGCGCGTTACGGGTATCGTATCGGAAAGGTGGAACTTTGACGGCGAAGGCGCTATTCTATGCGCAGGGGGCCGTGCATCCAAATTGTGAACGGACCGCGGCGTCCGGAAAGAGGGCAGAAACCGCTAAGTCGCGGAATCAGAACAAGGGGTGCTTTAAGCATGAAAAACGTGATCGTTCTGGTGCTGGTGAGCGTTGTGGCGTGCACCATAGGCTGCCAGTCGATGGAGAATCCTTTCAGAAGGCAAGCGCCTGCGCCGCCGCCGGACCTCGAACTCGAGGGCCGCGCATCGCAAACGCCCGCCGTCTCGGAGCCGGGACTCAAACTCTCGCCTCAGCAGCGCTTTGCCGATGTGCCCCTGCCCGAAGGGGTCAAGGAAAACGCCGAACGCACGTTTGTGTATGAGGGCAGAGGGTTGCAGATCGGCCGCATGGTCTACACCACACGTAAGAGAGCTGCCGACCTTGCCCAGTTTTATGTGCGCGAAAGCCCCACGGCAGGATGGCAACTCGACAATATCGTCCAGGCCGATGTAATCAACCTGTATTTCAGCAAGCCCGACAAAACGCTCCGTGTGACCATCACAAATCTGGGCGTGGTCAAGGGAAGAGAGCTGGTATTGCTACTCGTTCCCAAAGAACCGTCGTAATGAGAAACCGAGGGATAGCGCTGGGTCTCGCCATCCTGGTGACAGCACTTGCGGGCTGTCCGGACAATATGCCCGAGATTCCAGTGATCAATCCCAGGCTGAGCGACGAAGAGCAAATTCTGCTCGTGCTGGATGCGGTGTACCGCGGTATGGAATCGCAACGCATCTATCAAATCATGGCCCATGTGTCGCGAAGCTACCGGGACCGTGACGGGCGCGATTACGACGCCTTGGCAGCCTATCTGAACAAGGTGTTTGACGAATACCGCAGCATCAGGATAACCAGGGTCAGACCTCGAGTCATCGTACAGGGCAATCAGGCGCGGGCCGTCGAAACCTTCGGGACACTTGCCCGGCCCGAAAACCGATCGAGCTACCCGCCGATCGATCTGCATGGCCAGGTGACCGTCTTTCTCGAGAAGATTGACGGCCGCTGGCTCCTTGTCGAGTGGGGCTCGATACAGTAAAGCGTTCGATGCAATGAAGAAGGTCTACGCAAGCCGCAACCTGACCCGTTGCGACATGGTGCGCGCGATGCTTGCTGAGGCTGGCATTCCCAGCATGCTGAAAAATGAGCTCGTCTGGTGGACACCGGGTGCACATGCCGTTGGGCCGCTCGGTTTTTCGTGGCCCGAAGTATGGGTGAACGAGAGCGATTGGGAAACTGCGTCGGAAGTCCTGGAGGATCTCGACTTTGACGAGTGAGGCGTCCGCGCACGTCATGAAGAAGGCCGTAAGGATATGAATCTGTTCGTAAAAGGGACCGTGTTGGGCTTGGGTTTTGGGTTAGGCCTGGCCGTTGCCTTGCTTGTCGTTTTCGGCATTTTCTTCTTCGTTTTCCTTCCCTTTTACGAGTTTGGCGACTCGCCGCATACTATTGTCGGCACGGATGTTCTTGAGATAAGAGACCATCGGCTGGAAATCTTCCACGGCAAACCGGCCATCTATGGCACATTGGCAAATTCCAGCAACAAAGAGCTTTTCGGCGTCATAGTTGAAGGTTCGATCTTCAATCAGGACGGATACTTCATAACGAAGAGTTCGGAATACTTCGCTATGATAGCGCCGGAGGATGCGGTTGGACTTGTGATTTCGTTTTACGATTGGAAAGATGATCTTGACGAGAGCAATATGGAGTATAAGCTTAGAATCGCACAAGGTTCCGAGCACAGGTTTTGATGCAGGATAGCGCTCCGCGGCGGAGGCCGGTCCAGCGCGCTTCTCTCGCGGTACGTGTGGACGTTTTTGATGCTGAACCTTCAACCCTTTGGAAAGTTATTCTTCAATGGCTAAACGGAAAAAGAGCAAACGCGTAGATGAGATTTTGAGTACCTCCCGCCGGCCGGCCCGGAGTGTTAGCCCGGATGCCGAAGGCGAGATTGCATCGCTCTGGGAGAGTATTCAGGAAAAACCATGGCATTACGGAATCGGAACCGCCGTCATTATCGCGGCGGTGCTGTTCGCCGTCGGTTACCGGCAATACACACGCTCGGCGGAGCGCGTCGTGTACACGGCATATGCCCAGGCTCTCGAGGCCCACGAACCGGCCGAGCAGGCCGAGAAACTCGAGGCCGCCGCGGCCGAGGGCGCCGTATCTCACGAAGTTCTCTATATGATGGCCGAAAGCGCCATTAAGGCAGGCGAATACGACAAGGCAAAGGCCGCCTTCGAGCGCCTGCGCGCCGAGTACCCGAATTCGCGCTTTGTGCCCGACGCCGTCGAGGGGCTTGGGTTTATTGCCCAGGAGAACGAGCAGTACGAAACCGCCCTCGAAGCCTACAACGAGGTGCTCGAGAAATGGCCCCAGAGTTTCGCGGCCCGCAGGCAAGCGCTCAACATTGCCCGGCTGCATGAAGAACGCGGAGACCTCGAACAAGCCGTCGCGGCATATGAAGAGCAGACGCTCGTGTTCCCCGGCTCGCATGCCGCCATGGAAGCCGGGGCCGCCCTCGAACGCCTTCGCGCCGCACAGCCCGAGCTGTTCCCGGTTCCGGAACTGCCGCTGTTCGACGACACGCAAGACATTGAACTCGAACCCGAGACGCCCGAGGCGCTGCCGGAAGGACTGCCGCCCGTGGACGTCGACGAGTTGCCGGAGGTTCCAAGCCCCTCGACCCTGATCATTCCAGAGCCCGAGGCTATCGAAGAATAGACACTCCAGATGCTTCCAGTTCGGGCCTTCGAGCCGAGCGCGTTGATGCCTTGAAGCCCGCGCCTTGCGGGGCAAGTGTTTGACACGAATTGACACACGGTGCATATACCGCTACTATTTACTCGAGAGCTTGGGTGTGCCCGGGGGAGGGCCGCAGGTGTTTCCGCCCACTGCGTGCGAGCGGTGGGGCCGCTTGGCCTTGCGTTGCGTGGATGACGCCGAGTGCATTTGCGTGTGAATTGTGTAAGCGAGAAGGCGTCTATGGCCAGACGCCCCCTGTCAAGGATTATCCATCTATGAACATTCATCCGACGGCCATCATCGACCCGAAGGCAGAGCTGGCAAGCGATGTTGAAGTACAGCCATTCAGCATCGTCGGTCCACACGTGACTATCGGGGCCGGGTCCGTCATTGGCCCGCATTGCGTAATCACCGGACGAACGGACATCGGCGAGAACAACCGGATCTTCAGCGGGTGCCAGATCGGGGTGCTTTCCCAAGACTTGAAACATAAAGAAGGCCTCGTCGGGCGCACAATCATCGGCAATAACAATGTGTTGCGCGAGCACGTCACCGTGAGTGCCAGCACGATGACCAGTTATGACGACGACCACCGGACCACGTCGCTGGGCAACTCGTGTCTCTTGATGGCCTACACGCACGTGGCCCACGACTGTCATCTGGGCGATCACATCGTCATGGCGAATTGCGCTTCGCTCTCGGGCCATGTGGACGTGGAAGACCGAGCCATCCTGGGCGGTTTGAGTGGAATCCATCAGGAATGCGTCATCGGCACCATGGCATTCGTAGGCGGCATGACGCGGGTCACCAAAGACGTGCCGCCCTATATGATTGTCGAGGGCAATCCCGGGCGTTGCCACGGCCCCAACTCCGTCGGGTTGCGCCGGGCGGGCTACGACGCCGATGCGCGGCGACGCATCAAACAAATGCACAGGATCATGTTTCGTTCGAACCTGAATACCACGCAGGCGCTACAGGAAATCGAGGCGACCGTCGAGGAAAGTGACGAACGCAATCATTTTGTGGATTTCGTGCGCAAATCCATTCGGGGAATCTCTACGTAAGCTTTCGTTCTAACCAGCGGACGCACAAGCGCCTCGCTTACAAGCGCGTTTCTCATTCGCAAGGAAGGGTGCATTGCATATGGTTTCCACTCGCGTTGGAGTCATTGGAGTCGGCCATCTCGGGTATCATCATGCGCGGAATTATGCCGCCCTCGAGGGGACAGAACTCGTGGGCGTCGTGGACCCCGACGACACCAAGGGCGGCAAAGCCGCGCACGATTTCGGCGTGCCGCACTTCCGCGAACTCGATGCGCTCCTCGAGCAGGGCATTGACGCCGCCAGCGTGGTGGTGCCCACCTCGCTGCATCACGATACCGCATTGCGCCTGCTCGAGGCCGGCGTGGATGTCCTGGTCGAAAAACCCATCGCACAAGATGTCGATAAGGCTACGGATATGGTGCAGGCCGCAGAGGCCGCCGGGCGCATCCTCCAGGTCGGCCATATCGAGCGGTTCAACGGCGCTGTGCGCGCCTTGTTCGACGCGGTCGAGAAACCGCGGTTCATCGAGTGCCACCGCCTGAGTCCCTATCCGAGCCGCGGCGACGATGTCAGCGTCGTGCTTGATCTCATGATTCACGACCTCGAAATTGTGCGCGCGATGGACCGATCAGAGCCCGTCGCGGTCGACGGGGTAGGCGTGGCGGTGTTCTCGAAATATGAAGACATCGCCAACGCGCGCATCCGATTCGCCTCGGGATGCGTCGCGAATGTGACCTGCAGCCGCATCTCGATGGACCGCATGCGCAAAATCCGCGTGTTTTCGCCCGAGATGTATGCCTCGACGGACTACTCGGCCGAAGAGGTGCTTGTCTACCGCAAGCGGCCGGGCGAACTGGCGCCGGGGCAGAATCCGATGGACTTAATCTTGGTGGAAGCGCTGCCGGTCCAGCATGAGGAGCCGTTGCGCACGGAATTGGCGTCGTTTGTCCGCTGTGTGCAGGAACGCACGCGACCGCTGGTCGATGGCGAAGATGCCTTGAAGGCACTCGAGCTGGCTCAGCGGATCATCGACTGCATTCGGGAGAACCCGTGAGCCGTATCTTCTTCGTAGCCGGCGAATCGTCGGGCGATATCCACGGCGCCAATCTCATTCGCGCCCTTCGCGAACGGGAGAGCGGGCTGCGCTGCGAAGGCCTGGGCGGCCGGCACATGGCTGCGGCTGGGATGCAACTGCACTATGACTTGGCAAACCGCGCCATCATGGGGTTTACGGAGGTGCTCAAATCGCTCGGGTTGATCCGCCGCCTGTTCCGCGAGACGCTGGCCCGGCTCGACGAGGCGCCGCCGGATGCCCTGGTGCTGATCGACTATCCGGGATTTAATCTGCGGCTCGCGCGCGAAGCCCACAAACGGAACATTCCGGTCATCTATTACATCAGCCCCCAGGTCTGGGCGTGGAAACGCGGGCGTATCCGCACCATCGCCAAGGTTGTGCGCAAAATGCTGGTCATCATGCCCTTCGAAGCGGCGCTGTATGAGGATGCGGGCATCCCCTGTGCGTATGTTGGGCACCCGCTCCTCGACCACCTGCCTACCGTGAAAGTACTCGGCAGCTTGCGCGGCAAATTCGTCATTGGCATACTGCCGGGCAGCCGCCAGCAGGAAATCCAGCGTTTGCTGCCCATCATGCTCGAGGTGGCCCAAGGCATTCGCCTGCAGTACCCCGAGGCGGTTTTTGCCGCGCCGTGCGTCGACGAGGAACGCGAGGCCCAGATCCGGTCCATCGCACGAGACTTTCCGCTGCACACATTTACCGGCAACACATACGAGGTGCTCGATGCCGCGCACTTCTGCCTGGTGGCCTCGGGGACCGCCACGGTCGAGACGGCCCTGTTTGGAGTGCCGTTTGTGATTCTCTACAAGGTCACGCCGATCACCTATTGGATCGCACGCGCAGTGGTCAGCATTGAACACATCGGCATGGTGAACATTCTGGCGGGAAAACGCATTGTGCCCGAGTTCGTGCAGCACGAGGCCACCGCCTCACGCGTGCTGCCCGCGGCACTCGAGTTGATCGGTGATACGCCCGCGCGCCGCCAGATGATCGAGGAACTGGCCGCGGTGCGCGAACAACTGGGCGGCGAAGGGGCATCGATGCGCGCTGCTGATGAAATCCTCAACACGCTCTCGGAGGTACGCGATGGCCGCGCAACTGTTCCTGATTGATGGAAGCGCCTTTGCGTACCGGTCGTTTTTCGCCATTCGCGGATTGACCGATTCGCAGGGCCGGCCGACCAATGCGGCGTTCGGCTTCGCCCGCATGCTGGCCAAGCTCCTGCGCGAGCACGACCCCGGCTACATCGCCGTGGTCTTCGATGCCCCAGGCAAGACCTTCCGCAACGACCTCTATGAGGCCTACAAAGCCAACCGCGAAGAGACGCCCGAGGCGCTTATCGACCAGCTCCCCCTGATCGACCAGGTGATCGAGGCGTTTTCGCTTCCCATTGTGCGGGTGTCCGGCGTAGAGGCCGACGACGTCATGGGCACCTTGGCGCGTACAGCCGAAGGCGAAGGCGTCGAGACCGTGCTCGTGACAGGCGACAAAGATATGCTCCAGCTTGTCGGCGACAAGGTGTGCGTCTACGACCCGAACAAGGATGCGGACAAGGCATGGTCGCGACCCGAGCAGGTTCGCGAGCGGTTCGGGGTCGAGCCCGCCCGTGTCGTAGATGCTCTGGCGCTGATCGGGGATGCGTCAGACAACGTGCCCGGCGTCACCAAGATCGGCCCCGTCGCGGCGAAAAAACTTCTCAGTCAGTACGGCACCCTCGAGGGAATATATGAACACATTGGGGAACTCAAGGGAAAACAGCGCGAAAACCTCGAAAACGACCGAGAACAGGCCTTCCTAAGCCGCCAACTGGTGACTATCGATACAAACGTACCGCTCGATATCGGCCTCGATGATTTGCGCCGCCGCCCCGTCGACCTCGACCGTCTGGTCGAGACCTTCACGGAACTCGAGTTTCACTCGCTCGTCGACGAGTTCGCTCCTTCGTCTTCGGGGGACGACCGAGAAGAAGACTATACGCTCATCGCGGATGAAGCAGCGCTCGAAGCAGTGATCGGCGAGATACGCGCGGCGGGAAAATTTGCCGTGGACACCGAAACCACTTCGACAGACCCCATGCGGGCCGAACTGGTAGGCATCTCGCTGTGCTGCGCGCCCGGCAAGGCCTACTACGTGCCGGTCGGGCACCGCCCCCCAGGCGGCAACGAAGGCGACCTCGAGGGCATCAGCGAGTCCCCGCCCGTGCATCAGATGGACCGGGCAGCCGCTTTGGCCCTGCTCGGGCCTTTGCTCGAGGACGAGTCGGTCAAGAAAATCGGTCATAACATCAAGTATGACATCGAGGTGCTGGCCCGTGCGGGAATATCCGTCGCGGGCGTTGTCCTTGATACTATGGTCGCATCGTATTTGACAGACCCGTCTCGTTTGAGGCATAATCTAAGTGAAGTAAGTCTCCACTACCTCAAGCGCAAGACGATCCCCATCGCCGATTTGATCGGCAAAGGGGCCAAGCAGATCACCTTCGATAGAGTCCCCGTCGATGCGGCATGCCGGTATGCATGCGAAGACGCAGACATGACATGGCGGCTTGGTGTTCATTTCGAGCTGTTATTGCGCGAGCGGGGCCTCGCGAAGCTGTTCAATGAAGTCGAGTTGCCGCTGATTGGCGTGCTGGCACGAATGGAGCAAGCGGGCATCGCCATCGACGCAGACCTCTTTCGCGCACTGAGTGATGACGTCCGCAACCGGCTGGCAGCGCTCGAGCAGGAGATTTTTGAACTGGCGGGTGAGTCGTTCGTGCTCAACTCGCCCAAGCAGCTCCAGCGAATCCTGTTTGATAAGCTTGGATTGCAGCCCTTGCGGCGCACCAAGACCGGGTACTCGACCGATGTCGAGGTGCTCGAACAGTTGGCTGGCGAGCACGCGCTTCCGAGGAAAATGCTCGAGTATCGCGGGCTCGAAAAGCTTCGGGGTACCTATATTGAGGCGCTTCCCAAGCTGGTGAACTCGGACACTGGGAGGATTCATACGTCGTTCAATCAGACGGTCGCCGCAACCGGACGGCTGTCGAGCAGCGACCCGAATCTGCAGAACATCCCGGTCCGCACCGAGATGGGCAGGCGAATTCGTAAAGGTTTTATCGCGGGACCCGGCGGAATGAAGCTGATTTCCGCCGATTACTCGCAAGTTGAATTGCGTATTCTCGCGCACTTGTCAGAAGACCCGGCTTTGCTCGAGGCCTTCGAGCGCGGCATCGACGTGCACGCCGACACGGCCGCGCGTATCTTTGGAGTGATGCCCGAACTGGTCACCCCGGAAATGCGCCGCCAGGCAAAAGCGGTCAATTTCGGCGTGGTCTATGGGATCAGCCCGTTCGGATTGTCGCGCAACCTGGGCATTTCCCGCACCGAGGCCGGCCGGTTCATCGACAACTATTTCGCGCAATACCCGCAGGTTCAGGCGTGGATTGACCGGACACTCGAGGAAGCGCGCGAACGGGGCTATGTCACGACCCTGCTCGAGCGTCAGCGGCCGGTGCCGGACCTCAACAGCCGCAACACTACCACGCGAAGTGCGGCGCAACGCGTGGCGATCAACACACCCGTGCAGGGCAGTGCGGCCGACATCATCAAGCTGGCAATGATCCGGCTCGATAAAGCTATCGAGGGCAGCGCATCACGCATGCTGGTGCAGGTGCATGACGAGCTGATTGTCGAAAGTCCGGCGGCCGAGGCAGGCAAAACGGCCGAAACCGTAAAGCAAATCATGGAAGACGCGGTGCAACTGAAAACACCTCTGAAAGTAGATATTGGCATAGGAAACAATTGGGCGGAGATCCATTAGTCAACAATCCCTGGAAAGGGAGATAGTGAACGCAGCTTCGTGGAGTTCCTCGTAGAATTTTCCGCGGAAGCAGTGAGAGGAAAACGCATGGCTGACAAGACCGACACCGAAAAGAGCCGTTCGAAGACCAAGAGTCGTCCCGCGCGGAAGGCGGGAAGCCGACCCGCGAGTCGACCGCGAAGCAACGCAAAGAAAAACAATGCGGAAACACCGCAAGAGATCGAGGCGAGAAACGCCATGACGATGCAGGATTACAACGACGACAACGGCGAACAGGCCGATATCCAGCGTTCCGACCGCGAGATTTCGATTCGCGAGCTCAAGCAGATGACGATGACCGAGCTCACGGAAACCGCACGAAAGCTCAATGTCGAAGGATATAGCGGGCTTAAAAAACAGGACCTGATCTTCAAGATCCTGCAGCAGGGCATCGAAGCCGCCGGCTCGATCTACGGCGAGGGTACCCTCGAGATTCTGCCCGACGGGTTCGGGTTCTTGCGCTCGAGCGATTATTCGTATCTGCCCGGGCCCGACGACATCTATGTGTCCCCTTCGCAGATACGCAAGTTCAACCTGCGCACCGGCGACACGATCCAGGGCCACGTGCGCCCGCCCAAAGAAGGCGAGCGGTATTTCGCGCTACTTAAGGTCGAGGCCGTCAACTACGAGAGCCCCGAGGTCGCCCGCGAACGCATCCTGTTCGACAATCTGACGCCGCTTCATCCCGACGAGCGGTTCCGTCTCGAAACCACGCAGAAAGAGGTCAGCACGCGCATCATGGACCTGATCGCGCCCATCGGAAAGGGCCAGCGCGGCCTGATTGTGGCGGCTCCCTTCACGGGGAAGACGGTCTTGATGCAGCAGATTGCTAATGCCGTCGCCCAGAATCACCCCGAAGTGTATGTCATTGTGCTCCTCGTCGACGAACGTCCCGAAGAAGTCACCGACATGCAGCGCTCGGTCAACGGCGAAGTGGTCGCTTCGACGTTCGACGAGCCCCATGAGCGCCACGTCCAGGTGGCGGAGATGGTGCTCAACAAAGCCCGGCGCCTGGTCGAACACAAGCGCGATGTCATCATCTTGCTCGATTCGATCACACGCCTGGCGCGCGCATACAACACCATCGTGCCCGCAAGCGGCAAGGTGTTGTCCGGCGGCGTCGATGCCAACGCCCTCCAGCGGCCCAAACGCTTTTTCGGAGCGGCACGCAATATCGAGGAAGGCGGAAGCCTCACCATTCTCGCCACAGCCCTCGTCGAGACCGGCAGCCGGATGGACGACGTCATCTTCGAAGAGTTCAAAGGCACCGGCAACATGGAGATCCATCTCGACCGCCGTTTGATGGAAAAACGCATCTTCCCCGCGCTCGATGTGCAAAAATCCCGCACCCGCAAGGAAGAGCTTCTGCTCGAGTCCGAGGAATTGCAGCGGGTCTGGCTGTTGATCAAGATTCTCAGCCCGTTGAACACCATCGAGGCGACCGAGTTGCTGATCGAAAAGCTCAAGAAGACTCCGACAAACGCCGACTTCCTCGCCATGCTGCAGAAGATGTAGCGCCGCGGGCTGTGCCCGGGCGCCCCATGGGTCATGTAGGCCGCCGGGGAACCGTCGCGGTGTGCCGTGGACGTGACAAGCACGCGCGGAAAGGCTACACTGCACATATCGAGGCAATCTGCGGAAAATTTCGGAGATTCTCGACACCAATACAGCAAACAGCACCGCTCATGAACGCGCAACAACAAGAGACCTCGCCGCAACAGGCAGCAGCCGGAAAATCTGGTCCTTCCTGGGCCAATCTGGCATTTCTGGTCTGCATCGCCGTATTGGTGGCGCTGGCAGGGGCAAGTCTCTATGCCCATCATGCCGCCCGGAATGCGGGCGACGCCCGAGAATTTCCCCTGTTCGGCTATATCGACACCTGCGGGCATCTCGTCATTGAGCCGCAATTTGATTTCGCATACGACTTCTCTGAAGGGCTTGCCGTAGTCCAGATAGACGCACGCAAAGGCTACATCGACAAGACCGGCGCGCTGGTGATCAACGCCGTCTACGCCGATGCCGGGCCCTTCCGCGAAGGACGGGCCCCCGTGCATCTGCATGAGAAGTACGGCTACATCAACGCGGACGGGCAATTGGCGATCTTGCCCGAGTATGACCGCGTGGGCGTTTTCAGCCAGGGACTCGCCCCGGTGGCGCGCGATGGCCTCTATGGGTACATCGACCGTGACGGCGTGATGGTCATCGAACCCCGCTTCGACCATGCCCTGCCGTTTTCTGAGGATCTCGCCGCCGTTGTGGTCGACCAAGAAACAGGGTTTATCAACCTCGACGGAACCATGGTCATCGAACCGCAATTTGAGTCCGCCGCGCCGTTTGTCAACGGGTTTGCTCCCGTCAAAAAGGACGGAAAGTGGGGAACAATCGACCACCGGGGCAATAGCACACTCCCCCCCAGTTATGAAGACGCCCAACACATGCGCGAGGGCCTTCTTCCCGTGCGAATCGATGGCAAATGGGGTTTTGCGTCCCCCGATGGCACGCTGGTGATCGCGCCGCGCTTCGAGAGGGTGAGGCCTTTCTCGCACGGCCTTGCCGCTGTAAAGGAAAATGGGCTATACGGTTACATCGATTTCTCCGGAGAGTATGTCATCCCGCCGCAATACGGCCACGCCTATCCATTCTCAGAGGGCCTTGCCCGTGTGCGCATACGGCCCTGAACATGACCTCACG
>SLSB01000076.1 GCA_007130675.1 Candidatus Hydrogenedentota bacterium
ACATGGCGCGCGACCTCGAACTCGACCGTATCGCGAAGTTGGCCGCCCGGGACCGGCCCCATTTTCACGGCGAATACGGCATCGAGCACCACGCGCGCACCGGTGAGATGGACCCACAGGGCGTTCACATTCACAATGGCGCGTTCAGCAGTGTCGGCCAGCTCCAGGCTGGGATTCCCATGACCTGGTGGTGGGATTCGTATGTGCATCCCTATGACCTGTATCCGATCTTTAGCGCGTTTCAGCGCTGGGTGGACGGGTTTGATTTTGTGCAGCAGCGCGTTCGGCCCATCGAGGCCCAGTTCAGCGCATTGGAGGCCAGCGCGCTGCGCACGCGCGAAGACAGCATATTGCGCGGAGATGCGGCGACCTGGGAGGCCGCCCCGTGGAACCAGCCCGCAGCGGTCCGTATCACGCGCGAAGGGGATGTCGAGAGTGAGGTTCCCCTGACGCGGCTGCTGCACGGTGTGCGCAATCACCCCGCGCTGCACAATCCCGTAACTTTCGAGCTGGATGTGCCGGAAGACACCACGTTTGGCGTAATTGTCGAGGGGGTCTCGGGCCACGGCGGCGCAGGGCTGCGCATTTATGTTGACGGAGAGATGGTGCGCGGCGAAGACTTCCCGGATACCGATGAAAGCACGGCCATCATGCACCACTATGACCGGACCTACCGCGTGCCGCTGCCGAGCGGCCGCCGTACGGTCGTGGTGGAAAACCCCGGCAACGATTGGTTCTTTGTGGCGTATGACGTGCCGTGGTTGCGTGCGGAGCCTATACTGCGGGCGCTGGGCGTCGTGGGTGATACCCAGGCGCTGCTATGGATTCAGAACCGGGCTCATACGTGGGTCAATGTGACCAAGGGCGATTTTGACGGGACGCCCGTAGCGGATGCGTTGGTGACGCTTGATGGCTTCGCGCCGGGCGAATGGCGCGTCGAGCTCTGGGACACGCGCGAAGGCCGCGTGACGGATTCCCAGAACCATGCCGTCGAAGACGACGGCAGAATCGAATTGGCGCTGCCGCCTATCGCGCGCGATATCGCGTATCGCATGCACAAGACGCCGTGAGGATGTGGCCGGGCAGCCCGGCGGGCGCCTGTTCAGCTTATAATGCTTGCCGCTTCCCTTTGGGGCGTCGGACGGATCGGACCGATCGGACGGATCCGTCGGATTGGCTCGATGCTCGAGCAGAGGAAGACCGGTTAACCTGGACAAGGAGGACTGATGAGAGTATTGACGAGCGCGGATCGCAAATACTTGCGAAGTCTGGGCCAAAAGCTTGAACCCGTGGTCATGGTCGGGAAAAACGGGATCACCGGCACGCTGATCGATTCGGCGAACAAGGCGTTGGCGGCGCACGAACTGATCAAGGTGCGGTTCATCGAGCGCAAAGACGAAAAACGCGCCCTGATTGATTCGCTGGCGGAACAGACCCACAGCGATGTCGCGGGCATGATCGGCCATGTGGCCCTGCTCTACCGCCAACAGGACGACGAAGACAAGCGCAAGATCCTCTTCCCGGGCGAGAAGCGGTAGGCAGACGCGCCGCTATTCTTTCGTGTTCCCGGCCAAAATGTCGTTAATGATGACGCCCGCGGCGGTGAGGCCTACAAGACCGGGCACGTACGAGATCGTGCCGCGCGCTTTCGAGAGGCTCTCTTCGCCATTCGTGCCGGGGACGGGCGGTGCTTCCGAGTACACGCAGCGAATGCCTTGTGTGATGCCCTCCTTGCGAAGTTTCTGGCGGATTCTGCGCGCGAGGCGGCAGTGGGCGGTGACGCTGATGTCGGCCACGCGGATGCCCGAGACGGCCAGCTTGCTGGCCGCGCCCATGCACGAGACAGCGTCTACGCCCGTTTCGTGAAAGAGCCGCAGCAGCGCCAATTTAGCCGGGAGGTTGTCGATGGCGTCGATATAGAATGCGCGCGGGTCGTCTACGAAGCCCGGGGCGTTTTCGGGCGTAACAAACGTCTCGTGGGTCTCGACCTGGACATCGGGATTGATGTCGAGGATTCGGGCGCGCGCAACGGCGACCTTCGGCATCCCGAGTGTGCTCTCGAGGGCCACCAGTTGGCGGTTGAGGTTCGAGAGTTCGACGCAATCCGAATCGATCAGCACGATGCGGCCGACCCCGGCGCGGGCGATGGCTTCGGCTGCATACGACCCGACCCCGCCCAAACCAAACAGCACGGCCGTGGCGTTCTTGAGTCGTTCCAGGCCCACATCGCCCACCAGCAAACGGGTTCGCGCGAAACGTTCGACCATTCAGACCTCGAAACCAAACAGCGCGCATGCGTTGCGGGTCGTGATCCGCGCAATGTCTTCTTCACGCTGGCCCACGAGCGCCGCGGCGCCGCGCAAGTTCAACACCAGATTCTTGGGCTCGTTGGGCGTATCCGGGTCCGCGCCCACGGGTGGCATATCTGGGCTGTCTGTTTCGAGAAGGAAGTGGTCTGGGTAGATGAACTGCATCAATTCCTCGCGCTTTTTGCTCCTCTTGTAAGTGAGGCTGCGCCCCAACGAGAATTTCAGGCCGAGTTTGGCGAAATCCCGGGCCAATTGGGCACTGCCCGAGAACGCGTGAACCATGCCCCCGGCGGAGGGTGTCCCAATCCGGCGCAACGAGGCGAGCAACTCATTGAACGCGCCTCTGCAATGGATCACCACGGGCAGCTCGAGCTCGTTTGCAATCCCCAACTGCGCCTCGAAGAACTCGGTTTGCATGGCCATCGACGGCGCTTCGATCTTGCTGTCCAGGCCAATCTCGCCGATGGCTTTTGCACCCGCTTCGCGTGCCTCGCGAAGCCGGCCGAGCGCCGTTGAATGCTCAGGCTTTACAAACCACGGGTGAATGCCCCACGCGAATGCGATTTCGGGACGACAACGCGGCATCTCGGCCGAAACGGGCCATTGTTCGGGCGAGACGGCGCAGGTCAGCAGCTTTGCTACCCCCGCGCTTCGAGCGTCGCGAAGCACCGCATCAAGACGCCCATAGAGACGCTCATCCTCGAGGTGGCAATGTACGTCAACGAGCTGCATGCCGGGGTTCCTGTCTCTGTCCGAAGCGCCAATTACCAGAAGGATACTATAGGGATTCCATCTGCCAAATTCGAGCGAAATTTGGAGGCCAAATCGCCGAGCAGCTCCGCTGTGGCGTGGTCCTGACCGTGCCACTATCCTGACCCAACGGAGGGCGGGGTTTCCAGCCCGCCCATAAACAACGGCGGACCGACAGGGCCGCCATCCTTGTTCTCTCTTTCGGAAACGGCATGGGGCAGCGGCGGCACTTCTGTGTCGCAGGTCCCCGAGTCAACCGGAGGGCGGACCATATCCGCCGGCGGCAAATGGGAGGGCGGGAACCCCCCTCGGTTCAACCCCCTCGCCTTTCCTGGCGCACTTTCTGTGCGCGTTCGGGACTAGGGTGCGCCTGCCGTGTGTTTAATAAAGAGAAAATCAAACGGAGGAACCGCGATGAAGATGAAAGCTCTAGTGCTCGCAACATTGAGCGTGTTTGTCGCCGTCTATCTCGCGGGTGATGCAGGCGCGCGCGAACAGCGGCACAGGGTCGCGGGCGACACATCCGCATTCAGAGGAGTCAAGAATATGGAAACGGCAACATTCGCCGCGGGGTGTTTCTGGTGCATCGAGGAAGCCTTTCGCCAGGTGGACGGCGTCAGGGCGACTTCGGCCGGCTATACCGGCGGGCACAAGAAGAACCCCACATACAGAGAAGTCTGCACCGGCAGGACGGGCCATGCCGAGGCCGTCGAGGTGGTGTTCGACCCCAAGGTGGTCAGTTACGAGGAACTGCTCGAGCTGTTCTGGAATCTGCATGACCCGACGCAGCGGAACCGTCAGGGCCCCGATATCGGCCATCAGTACCGGTCGGCTATCTTTTATCACTCGCGCGAGCAGGAACAGGCCGCCCGCGAGTCCATGAAGGCTCTAGCCGAATCCGGGAAGTACCGCAGACCCATCGTCACCGAAATCGTGCCGGCACAAACGTTCTGGCGCGCCGAGGAATACCACCAGCAATATCGTCAGAAGGCCCGGCGGTCGCTTGGTTCCATGTAAGCGTTGTGTTTTAAGGCCTGCTCCTCCTCCTTGATGCGCGGCCCTGAACTCTTGGGGTCGCGCATCACATATGAGTAATCAGCGAGGGCGGGCGCAGAGGGGTGAAAACGCTGTTAGCGCAACGGAGGGCGGGGTTTCCAGCCCGCCCATAGAATCGCTGGAGGATCAATTCGCCGTTGTTCTTGGGCGGGCCAGGAGCCCCACCCTCCGTTTTTCGCGCACGCAAGACTATCTTGTTGTTGCCTGTAAAGGCTTGCGCCTATGGCACTAATACACCTTGACCTCGACCTCGGCGCCGCCGCGCTCGTTCGAGACGTAGGCGCTGTAGATGGTCGAGATCGAGTCGGCGGCGAGGCGGCTGTCGCTCTCGACGGGTTCGCCGTAGGCCACGGCCCGGTAGAACGCCTCAATTTCCTGGGGATATCCGGTAAACCAGTCTTCATCCGGCGGGATATTGGTCCATCCCTGTTTGGTTTCGATTTTTTCGACGGTGTAAACGTCGGCAAAATTCGATTCTTTCGGGTTGTAGACCTGCATGGCCGTATTGGGGTTGATGTTGCACACGGTACGGTGGTTGTTGGCGGCCACCTCGAGCCAGTTGTGAATGCCCCCGAGAATGATGTCCGATGCGAACACCGTGGCCAGGGTGCCGTCCTCGAAGGTGACGTGCATCATCGAAAAGTCGTCGATGTCGTAATAATCGCACCGGATATGCCCGGCATCACGGAACGAGTCCATGCGGGTGAGGGCGTGCGCACGGGCCGTTACGGTCTTCGGACGGATCGGTTTGCCGTCACGGGCGCGGCCTTCAACGCGCTTGAGGTAGAGCGCCGCCGTGAGTGGGTGGCAGCCTTTGCCGATCAGCACGCCGCCGCCCGAGTATTTCCAGTAAGCGTACGTGGGGTTGTGCGAGCCCGAGTGGGCCTCTTCGCCGTGAATCCAGAGGATTTGCGCGCCTGTTTTCTCGATGACCTCGCGCTCGCGCTGGATGGCCGGGGCGTAGACCCAGTTTTCCGCGTAAAGAATCTTGCCTTTGCTCTTCGCTTCGGCCTCGAGCATGCGGTCCACGCTCGCGAGACCGTATTTCAGCGCTTCCTCTTTGGGAAACCGGTCGCCGTGGAAGTCATCGGAACCATCCCCGAGGTAGCCGGTGAGGGGCTTCTCGACGATGACATGCTTGTCTCGTTCGAGGGCGGCGATAGCTACCTCTTCGTGTGCGGCGACTATCACGCAGCAATGAACCACATCCACGTCGTCTATCAAGGCTTCGAGAGACTCGTAGCACCGGATGCCCCTGTCCTTCGCGAACTCCTGGGCCTGTTCGCTATCGAGGGCATATACGCCCTTTACGTCGACGTGGGTTCCGTGGACCTTCGTGATTGCATCGTAGTGAAACCGCGCGGCAAACCCCGCGCCGACAATCCCCGTGCGAACGGTCTTCTTCTCCATCTTCAAATCCCCTTCCTGGTCAGGATGTCTCGATTCTCCATGGTCCCCGAGGCGGGGACGCTCCGCGCCTGAGGAGTAGTCTAGGGCATCGATGGGAGGGGGATCAATGATGTGTGCATTTTGGGGATTAGCGAGGGCCGGCTTGGGAAGCGGTCAAGAGAAGAATGCCGAGCTGGCGCTCGGCGATCCCGGGTGGGCCATTGCTCGGAGGCCGGGGTCGGCGCAGGTCACCAGGAGAGCTTGGAGGCGAGATGCCAGCGCTACAGGTCAGACCAAAGAATCGCGCGCTCAGAGGCCTTCGTCCGGAAACACGTTTGCCACGCGCGCCATCCAATAGGGCAGGAACATATCGATGCCGGGGTATTCCCTGGGTGCGTCGGAGCCGCCGTGTGCGAGAGCGGCCGGCCGTTGCCACAAAAAATCACGCGGGGGCCGTTCAGACGGAAGCAAGGAATACCGCGCGTAGTCCGCGTCGAGCATCTCCACCTCGCCCCGTAGGTCTACATGCCGATCCCACTTATCTTGGGGAAAATCCAGGAGCGCTCCTTGAACGGTGGCAATGGCTTGGGGATCGTCATCACCCGTGCAGAGCAGGTAGATCGCCGCGAAAAAAGCGTTGAGGTGCGTGCTGATTTCGTCCCGGTAGGCGTTCCTGAGAATGTCCTGATATGCTGCTTTGCGTCGCGGGCATTCCTCGAGCATGCAGAGGGTGAACAGCCTGATCATGTTCAGATTGTTGGGGTAATACTTCCGTTCGTGTTCCGGCCGGATGCCTGGCCCCCAAAGACGGCCCCAGAAACGATACAGAGACGAGCACAACCGGTACTTGACGCGTGCGGCGGAAAAATCGTCGGGACATACCGATATCATCAGCAACGGCCAGGCCGGAGACGAGCGAAGCGACTGTATCGAGAAATTGCCCTTGCCGTCAAGAATCAGAAAGCAATCCCGCTGAAGCCGCCTTCCCACGCGCTCGACTATCGTTTTCACGCGAGCACGGACCTCCGCGTCGTCCACAAAAACCCACAGCGCCGCGAGACCGAAGTGGATGCCGTCATAAACGTCGCGCGAGCTGTCTCCAAGCCACACGAGGTCATCGTAAGGCGCCTCGCCCCGGTAGGCTTTCTTCTCGCGGCCGAGAAACAACCTGTGAATCCGTGCTCTTCGATAGTAGTTCCGGTAGTATCGCGCGTAGTAGGGATCGTCCGCGGGTCCCGCATAGCGGGCAATATACCCGTCACGCCCGCTCACGAGCGTGAGCAGGTCGAAGGTGTCGAGTGTGTCCATAATCGCGTCGTAGGTCGAGGGGGTCGGTTCAACATGGTGCCGAAATGCCAAAGCGGCCAGATAGTGGCCGGTCCACTCCGCACTGTCACCCAGCCCGGTGTATTGCTCCAACGCGGAACGATCCCGGTCAGCCCAGACAAGGTCAACATTCAACCCGTGAGGAATGTGCCGCCTCTGGTAACGCTCGAAATACACTTCGGCTTTTGCTTCTATCGCGGAAACCTGTTCTGGCGAAAGCCCCGGCCAGACAATTGTCTCGCCCCTGGCAATCCCACGCAAAGCGGCTTCCTGTTCGGGTGATAGGTTTTCTGCCGCGGCAAGAGCGCAAAAGGATGAAAGGGTTGCGATGGCCAGGAAAGGCGCAATCCTGCACGCGATCCGGAACACGGGCAACACGCTCATGCTGTAGCCGGAATGTTGACAGTCCCCATGCGAATGGTCTTCTCTATCATGTCCCAATCTCCTTCCTGCTCAGGATAACTCGATTTCTCCATGATCCCCCGAAGGAGGGGACACTCCGCGCCTGAAACTAGTCTAGACCATCGCCGGGAGAGGATCAACGTGCCCCAAATTGTGCGGACGATCCTCTTCGCATTCTCCGCCTTTCCCCACGTGTTCTATTTGTTTCTCATGCTGTCTTTGTTTATCAACGTACCGACGGATAATTCGGTTTAGGTCTGTGCGGAAAATTGGGTATAATGCGCCGCATGAACCAGGCAAGTGATAATATCCCTCTCGAGGTGTGCGAGCGCTGCGAGCAGCTTCGGAGCGAGATCGACCGGCATAACCACCTCTACTACGTCGAGGCAAAGCCGGAGATCACCGATCGCCAGTTCGACGCAATGCTCCACGAGCTCGAGGCGCTCGAGGCCGAGTATCCCGAGCTGGTGACGCCCGATTCGCCCACACAGCGGGTTGGCGGTCAGCCCCTCGAGGGTTTCCAGACCGTCGAACATGCCGTGCCCATGCTCTCTATCGACAATACCTACAGCGAAGCGGAGTTGCGCGCATTCGACGGTCGGGTCCGGCGGGGTCTCGAAGGCCAACAGCCCGCCTACGTCGCCGAACTCAAGATCGACGGGGTCTCGATGTCGCTGCTTTACGAAGACGGAAAGTTTGTGCGCGCGGCCACACGGGGCGACGGCGCCCGGGGCGACGATGTCACCGCGAACGTCAAGACCATCCGGTCCGTGCCGATGCGCCTGAAGGGCGCGCCGCCCGCGCTGCTCGAGGTGCGCGGCGAAGTCTACATGCGCCGCCAGGAACTCGATCGCATTAACGAGATTAGGGCCAAACTCAAGAAAGAACTTGAACAAGACAAGAATGAACTCAAAGAACTCAAGAAGAAAGTAGGTGAAGACAGCAAAGCCTACAAAGAATTGCGATTTAAAACTGCAGAAAAGGAGAAGAGAGCCGGGGAAGAGCTAAAAAACCCGCGCAACGCCACGGCCGGCACGCTCAAACTGCTTGAACCGCGCTTGGTATCCGAGCGCCGCCTCGAACTCGCATGCTACGACGTGGCGCCACTGCCCGGCACCGAGGCGACGTCGCACTATAAAACCCTCGAAAACCTTCAGGCCTATGGCCTTCCGGTAAACCCCTTTTACAAGCGCTGCGAGACCATCGAGGACGTCCTCGAGGTCTGCGAGGACTGGGCGCTCAAACGCCACGACCTCGATTTCGAGATTGACGGCATGGTCGTCAAGGTCGACGCAGCCGAACACCGCCGCCAACTCGGGTCGACAACAAAAGCCCCCCGCTGGGCTATTGCCTACAAGTATGCCGCCGAGATCGCCGAAACCACGCTCAATGAGGTAACGCTTCAGGTCGGTAAGACCGGCATTGTGACCCCCGTAGCCAATCTAACGCCGGTCCGTCTCGCGGGCACCACCGTCAAGCGCGCAAGCCTCCACAATTTCGAGGATATCGAGCGGAAAGACATCCGCGAAGGCGACATCGTGCGCGTGCAAAAAGCGGGCGAGATTATCCCGCAAGTCCTTGGCCCCGTGCTCGATAAGCGCCCGAAGAACGCGCGGAAAATCCCCGTGCCCCGCGAATGCCCCCAGTGCGGCAGCGAGGTGCGCAAAGACCCCGACGGCGTCTACTTACGGTGCCTGAATCCGGCCTGTCCCGCACAGATCAAGGGCCGGCTCAAGCATTTCTCGAGCCGTGCCGCCATGGACATCGACGGTATGGGCGAGAAACTTGCCGAGCAGCTTGTGGATAAACAACTCCTGAAGAGCCTTGACCAGCTCTACGACTTGACCGCCGAAGAGTTGATTGGTTTGGAACGCATGGGCGAGAAATCAGCACAAAACCTCATCAAAGGCATCGAAGCCAGCAAACAGCGCCCGCTCAGCCGCTTGTTGAACGGACTCGGCATCCGCCACGTCGGCGCACATGTCGCGGAGGTATTGGCCAGCCATTTCCACACAATCGAGGCCCTCCAAGACGCACCGCTCGAAGATCTGTGCGATATTCACGAAATTGGCGATGTCGTCGCGAAAGAAGTCCGCAATTTCTTCGATACCGAAGAAAACCGTACCCTGATCGCCGCGCTGCGTGATCATGGCGTCAACATGAAAGAACCCCGTGCCGCCACGAAAAGCGATCACCAGCCGTTTGCCGGCAAGACCATCGTCGCCACGGGCGCCCTGAAAAACTACACCCGCGAATCCATCCAGGAGCGCATAAAGCAACTTGGCGGAAAGGCCAGCTCGAGCGTGAGTAAGAAGACTGACTACTTGCTCGCCGGCGAGAACGCCGGCTCGAAACTCGCCAAAGCCCGCGAACTCGGGATCGAGGTCATCAATGAAGACGAGTTCGAGAAAAGGGCGGAGACGGGTTCATGAACGGCGTTCGCATTCAGTGCCCCAACCAACTCGACCAAAAGACCGGTCGTGCGCTGCTCGAGGATGTCCGCAGCCGCGCGCACAAGGGCGTAGACAGTGTGGTGCTCGATTTTTCCGAAACTCACTCGATGGACACCTTCGGGGCCGCCTGGATAGTGGATATCGTCCGGCTGGTCAAGACCCGCGGTGCGGAGTTCGCCTGCGAAGGCCACCAGGGCGTGGTGGCTGACTACATCAACTTCATCGGGCCTGGCCTGGTCGGGGCAAAAGAACCCGAGACGCGCAAAGAAGGTCTCTTCGAGAGACTCGGGGAGGGGGGCTACCGTGCGGCCGAAGAGGCCCGGCAAATGTACAACCTCTGCATCGATGCCATCTACTGGACATTTATCGGACCCGTCGAAGGCCGCGGATTCCGATGGGGGCTGCTCGTCGAAGAACTTTACGAGATGGGCGTGCGTGCGCTGTGGATCAACAGCACCATGAACCTGCTCCTGGGGCTAATCATTGCCATGCTCTCTGCCGCACAGTTGCGCACAGTGGGGCTTGATATCTACGTAGCCGACCTGACCGTGGTAGCGTTCGCGCGCGAACTCGCCGTAATCATGACCGCCGTCGTCGTGTCGGCTCGGACCGGTGCCGCCATTGCCGCCGAACTCGCCACCATGAAAGTGCAGGAAGAAATCGACGCACTCCGGGGTATGGGACTCAAGGTGCCCCAGTTCCTGGTCGCGCCCAAAGTACTCGCTCTCCTCATTGCCATGCCGTGCCTTACCGCTATCGCCATGTTCATGGGCGTCTTCGGCGGGGCCGTGTGGGGCATAGGCGTGCTCGACTATTCGCCCGATGTCTGGTTCCGCCAGACCATCAATGCGTTAACCTTTTACGATGTGTTTCAAGGAATGCTGAAATCCTTCTTCTTCGCCGCCGCAATCGTTCTGATAGGCTGCCACAACGGATTGCGCGTCACCGGCGGCTCGCGCGGTGTCGGCCTCATGACCACCCGCGCCGTCGTGATGGATATATTCATGATCATTGTCATCGACATGGCCTTCGCTTTGGTGTTCTATTATGTGCTCTGATAACGGCAACAATTCCACCACAATCATCGAAGTGCGCAACCTCGTGACGCACTACGGCGATACCCTCATCCTCGAGGACATCTCACTCGATGTGCACGAGGGCCAGATCTTCGTCATCATCGGAGGCAGTGGATGCGGAAAAACTACCCTGCTCAAACACATGGCAGGCTTGATCCAGCCAACCTCAGGCCAGATCCGCTATTCCGGCACCGACATCACCACCATGGACGAAGACGAAATGTCGGAAATCCAGCGCAATATCGGCATCGCGTTTCAGTCCGGAGCGCTGTTCAACTCGCTCACCGTTGGAGAGAACGTGGCACTGCCCATGCGCGAATACACAGACATGAAAGACGACCTCATCGAGGCCATGGTCCTGCTCAAACTCAGTCTGGTCGGGCTCTCCGCCGCAAAAGACCTCTTGCCCGCTCAACTCTCGGGCGGCATGAAGAAACGCGCGGGCCTCGCACGCGCCATAGCGCTCGACCCCCCAATCGTCTATTTCGACGAGCCGTCAGCCGGACTTGACCCTATTATGGCCTCGGGACTCGACGACCTCATCCTGAAGCTCAAAGAACTGCTCGGCATCACGTTTATCATCGTCACGCATGAGCTGGAATCAATCAAGAAGATCGCCGACCACATCTTGATGCTGGACGAGGGCAAGGTGGTTTTCAGAGGTACCGTCGAAGAAGCGCAGCAAAGCTCGAGTGAGCGTGTACAAAACTTTTTTCAACGCAAAGCCGACCCGTATATTATGCAGCGTAACGCGTAGGAGACCAAAGCCGTGGCAACACGAGCACAAAAAACAAAAGTCGGAATCTTCCTGGTGGCGTGCTTTGTCATCATGGGCATCGGGTTCTTGCTCATTTCCGGGTACCGGCATGGCGCACAGACCCGATACCACATCTTCTTCGATGAATCTGTTCTCGGACTCAACGTGGGCGGTCTCGTCGAATACAGCGGCGTGCCCGTGGGAAGAGTGGGTGATATCAATGTCACGCGCGATCGCAACGTGCGCGTCGATATCGTTGTTGACGACGACGAAATTGCAATCCACGAGGGCGTAGAGGCCCAACTGGTCATGTACAGCATCGCCACCGGTACAATGGCGGTCTCGTTAAGCGGTGGAGATTTTCAAGCAGATACCCTGCCCCCAGGGGCAGAAATTCCCTCGAGACCGTCACTCTTTGCCTCAGCGGCAGGGCACTTACCTGAACTTCTCAACACCATCACTGAGATTGCCGAAAAAATAGACTTGGGATTGCACGGCATCGAGGAAGGGCAGCTGCAACGCATGCTCGAGGAGACCGAAGGCGCTGTCAGAGACGTCCGAAACGTTTTCAGTGAATCCGCCGAAACACTCCACGACCTCCGATTGTCCATCAGTAACGGCGTCGAAGATGCCCGAAAACTCATCCAGGAAGTCAGCGACGAGATCAAACCCTTTGCCGAGACCAGCACCGAACTCGCGAAATCGGCTTCCGAGACCCTGGCCCTGCTCAACGAAAAGCTCGCCGCGCTCGATGTCTCCCAAACCGAACAGGAACTGCAGGCCACGTTGCGGAGCGTGCGCGACCTGGCCGAGGCCGTCACACAGATGACACAGCAACTCGATACCGTCACCAAGACCACCGTCTATCAGGTCGATAACGTCGAATTTACCGTGCGCGAGACGATGAGCGCGCTCACCGAGACGCTCGATGCGCTTCGAGCCCTCGCCGTAACACTCAGACAGGACCCTTCCGCAATTGTGTATGGTCCGGCACGACCAAGGGGAGTTGAATGATGCGCCGTGCTGCATGTATCGCGATGATCGCTATAATGACAACCGCAGGTTGCGCCCGACCTGCCATTCCGCCGCCCGTGCGCTATACCATCGCGCCAGAGATCTCCGTCGAGACAGCGCCGTCCACCGAGCGCACTCTCGGCGTCCGCCCGGTGCGCGCGCCAGTCGTCTACAGGACCCCCATCCTCTACACGGAAGGGTTCAAACTTCGCGAATACTCCCAGGCCGAATGGGCGGTGCGGCCCGATCATACGATAACCCGGGCCATCATCGACGCGATTGTGGCCACCGGCCGGTTCCAGGACGTCGGCGATGCCTCCAACGTCAACCGACCCGAGCTAATCCTGGTCGGCGACATCCGCGCATTCGAAATCGACCACGACGCTACACCGCGAGAGGCCATTTGCGAAGTGCGCCTCGAACTCCGGGAAACCTTCGGCACCAAACTCCTATGGGCCGGGAATCTGGCAGCCCGCGTGCCGCTCGAGGAAGACCACATCTCCGCCGTGCCCAAAGCCATGAGCGAAGCCGTCTCACGCGTGGCCAACAACGCCGCCGCCAAAATCGCCCAACACTGATATTGGGAGGGCCGGCTTTCCAGGACCGGCGCCCTCGCCGGTCATCCGGGCCCCGCTCTCCGCGCCGCCCGGCTTGACCTTGCCGTACTGGCTGTGGTGAGATAACCCCAAAGCGCAACCAGGCGAAACATAACCGCCAGAAGGGGACACGCCATGCCCATACGCCGCCGCGATTTTCTGCGATTCGCCGTTACCGGGGCCGCACTCAGCGCACTTGCGAGCCGCACAACCCCCGCGGCCGCCGTCGCGGACAAACCAAACATCATCCTGTGCATGGCCGACGACCAAGGCTGGGGCGACATGGCCTACAACGGGCACCCCGTGCTCCACACGCCCCATTTCGACGCCATGGCCGCCGAGGGTTTCCGCTTCGACCGGTTTTACGCCGCTTCCCCGGTGTGTTCGCCCACGCGCGCCAGCGTCATGACCGGCCGCACGCCCAACCGCATGGGCTGTTTCCGCTGGGGCCATACCCTGCGCCCGCAGGAGACCACCATCGCCGAAGCCCTCAAAACCGCGGGGTACGCCACCGGCCACTTCGGCAAATGGCACATCGGGTCAGTGCAAAAGGGCAGCCCCGTCAATCCGGGGGCAAGCGGGTTCGACGAATGGCTCTCGGCCCCCAACTTCTACGAAAACGACCCCATCCTCAGCCGCGAAGGAATCGCGGTGCAGTTGCACGGCGAAAGCTCGATGGTCACCGTCGACGCAGCCCTCGAGTTCATCGAGAAGCACACCGAAAACGGCACTCCCTTTCTGGCGGTCGTGTGGTTTGGCTCGCCTCACAGACCCCATATCGCCCACGAACGCGATCTCGAACCGTACGCCGATCTCGAACCTGCCCTCGCCAACTTCTACGG
>SLSB01000095.1 GCA_007130675.1 Candidatus Hydrogenedentota bacterium
GGACGCCGCATCCGCGAGACCTACGGCGACCGCTCGCTCATGGCAGGGGCCGCCAGCGAGGTCCCGCAACTGCTCGACGGCCGGCTCGAGACCTACTGGCAGCCCGACGGCGGCGCCGGCAGCGTCGAGGTGATGTTCCCCGAAGCGCGCACCATCAACCGCGTGGTCCTGCAGGAAGCTATCACCTCCGTCGGCCAGCGGGTGGCCCACCATGCCCTCGATGCGCTGGTTGGCGACGAATGGGTCGAGGTCGCCGAAGGCAAGACCATTGGCTACAAGCGCATTCTTCGCTTCCCCGAGGTAGCCGCCGATGGCTTGCGGGTGCGTATCCTGGAATCCCGGCTCGAGCCGACACTGTCCACGGTTTCCGCACACTATTACGAGGCTCCGCTGCCCGCGCTTGTAATCACCGGCGACCCGGACGGCCGGGTGGCGATCCGCATACCCGAGGCCACGGACTTCGTCTGGAGACCCCACGGCCAGGGCGACACCTCGACCCACACCCAGGCAAGCATTCACTTCACCACCGACGGCACGCCGCCCACCGCACAATCGCCGCGCTACGACGCGCCGCTCGACCTGCCCGAGGGCGGCCGTATCATGGCCGTGGCGCTCGAGGGAGACCGCACCGGCCCCGTGACCGAGGCTTGGCTCGGCCTGCCTCCGGCCACCCTGCGCATCCACGCGGTCTCGAGCGAACACAACGACGCCCACGCCGCGGCAAAGGCCATCGACGGGGATGCGACGACCTTCTGGCACACCGATTGGGTGGATTCACCAGCCCATCCGCACACCCTGGTGATCGACATCGGCCGACCCCGGCCTCTCGCTGGATTCACCTACCTTCCTCGCCAAGACAAGGCGGTGCCCGACGGCATGGTCGAACGGGGCGAGGTGTCGGTAAGCGCCGACGGCGAAACCTGGTCGGAGCCGGTTCCCTTCACATTCGGCAATCTCGTCAACGACCCATCCCAACGCACATTCCTGTTTCCCGAGACCACCGCACCGGTGCGCTATTTTCGTTTTGTCTCGCTGGCCGGAGCCGCGGGCAAGCCCTATGCCGCCGCCGCGGGCATCGGCATCCTCCCCGCTTCGGCGGGGATAGCGCATACCGAGCGCATGGGAGACAGATAGGATAGTGGTGTCCAGTGCAACAAATCATGTGACTGCCCTGTGGCACGGCCTTTGGCAAAATGACTAAAGATAGTCGGGAAATGCGGTATACATGGATGCTGTCGCGTTACAACTGAAAGGCATTTCGAAGCGATTCCCCGGCATGCTTGCGGTCGACAACGTCGATTTAGACGTTCGCGTGGGGGAAGTGCATGCGCTCATGGGCGAGAATGGCGCGGGCAAGTCCACGTTGATGAAGACGCTGACAGGGTTGTTCAACGATTATGTTGGCAGCATACAGATAGGCGGACAGGACGTGCGCCTCCAGTCGCCGGCCGACGCCATCGCCCACGGCATCGGCATGGTCTACCAGGAACTGAGCCTTGCCAGACCCGTAACCATCGCGGAGAACCTTTTTGCCGGCTGTCTGCCCACCAATCGACTCGGGCTCGTTGACCGAAAGGCTATGCTGAAGAATGCACGGCGCTGTCTGGCGCATGTTTCGCTCGACATGGACCCGCTGAAGACCGTCGAAGAAATCAGCCAGCATGAAGCGCAACTGGTCGAGATTGCGAAGGTCTTGGCGAAAAAACCATGCATCCTGATTCTGGACGAACCCACCTCGGCACTGTCGCGAGAAGAAGTCCGCCGCCTCTTTGACATTATCCGCGATCTCAAGCGGCGCGGTCTCGCGATTCTCTACATTTCCCACCACATCCCCGAGGTGTTTGAGATTGCCGACCGCGTGACCGTTCTTCGTGATGGACGCAAGATAGGCACCCACGACATTCACGAGATGACCCCCGCATCGCTGGTAAAGATGATGGTGGGGCAAAGCATCAACGAATTCTATGACCAGCGGGAGGCCCAAATGGGAGCGGTCGCGTTGGCGGTCAGTCATCTTACCCGCTATGGTTTCTTCCATGACGTCTCGTTTCAACTGCGTGAAGGTGAAATTCTGGGGATGGTGGGACTTTGCGGCGCAGGCCGCACGGAACTGGCCCGTTCGCTGTGTGGGCTGGACCCCATCCATCATGGTGAAGTGCGTCTGTTTGGCGAGGCACTGCCGCCGGGCAATTATCCGTATGCCGTGCGAAAAGGGCTGGTATACCTGAGCGAAGACCGAAAAGTGGACGGCCTGTTTCTGCGCCTGTCCGTAATGCAGAACCTGCTGGCTGCTCTCCTGCCCGCCCGTTCCCGTGCGGGCATCTACGTTTCCCGCAATGACGCATCGTTTACTCAACGCTATCTCGAAGAACTCGGCATTGGCGCCCCGTCGCCCGAAACCGAGGTGGGCGCCCTGTCCGGCGGCAATCAACAAAAGGTGTTGCTGGGGAAATGGCTGGCGACCCGGCCCCGGGTGCTGATTCTGGACGAACCCACCCGGGGTGTGGATGTGAAGGCAAAGCGCCGCATCCATGAGACGGTGATAGCGATGGCGGACCAAGGCACGGCTATCTTGCTGATCACGTCAGATCTGCCTGAACTCGTGGGAATGTCCGACCGTGCACTGGTGATGCGGAACGGACGTCTAATCGGAGGGATGCGCAAGGACGAGCTGTCCGAAGAATCGGCGCTGCTGGCGGCCAACGGCCACGGGGGATTGGCCAGTGGATAGAAAGAATCGGCTCCTGTCCGTCCTCGAAACAGTGGGTATTTTCGCCGTGGCTGCCCTGTTGCTGCTGACGGGGATGGTTGCCTTTCCGGGGTTCCTGACCGCCGACAACCTGCTCGGCATTCTCAACGCCGTGGCGCTGCTGGGCATCGTGGCGGCGGGCATGGCCTTTGTTACCTATTCGGGCAACATCGCGGACCTTTCCGTTCCCGTCATCATGGCGTTTTCCGGAATCATCGCCGTGGCGGCATTGCCTCTTGGATTGCCGCTGGCACTGGTGCTCGGTATCTGCGCCGGATTGCTCATCGGTGCGATGAACGGATTTGTCGTCGGGACACTGAACGCCAACCCCATTTTGTGGACGCTGGCCGTGGCCTTTTTCATGGAAGGGTTCATGCGCTTTACCTGGAGCAACACCCAAGTCTATCCGGACACAACGGCCGGCACGGCGGGCGCGGCCTTCATCCAGATTTTCCGTGTCCGTATCGGGCCGATTCCCCTGGTCGTCGCGGTGATGTTCGCGCTGTTTGCCGCGGCCCATCTGGCGATTACCCATACCCGTTTCGGTCGGGAAAGCCGGCTGGTTGGGTCTTCACGCGCATCGGCGCGGACATCGGGCATTCCCGTTGCCCGCGTCGTCTTCCTGAACTTTCTGGTCACGGCCTTCGCTGCCTCCATAGCCGGAATCTTCCTCACGTCCATGAACAGACTTGGCGTCTTCTACCTCGGACAGGGCTACGATTTCCGAGCCGTGACGGCGGTCGTCATCGGCGGCGTCATGCTGAGCGGCGGACGCGGCAACATGCCCGGCGTCTTCGGCGGTGTGCTGGTCATGGGTCTGCTGACCAATATCATGACATTTCTCGGCATTACGGCGTTTCGCCAGAACATTGTCACGGGTGTGGTGTTTATCGCCGCGGTGGGCCTCCAGCAATACCACATCCGCGCGCAAGGCAAAGACTATGCGTAGGCCGCGGCTCGAGTAC